>PCAG01000027.1 GCA_002730475.1 Spirochaetales bacterium
ATTATGAAAATTAAAGATGAGCCTCCTCCAGATACAACAGCACCCGTGATTTGGATTGTCAACAAAGATGGTACAATTTCTGCAATTACAATTGAGACTGGAATAAGAGATAATGCCTTTGTAGAACTTGTGACCGAAAACCCCAGCTCATCGAAAAAGGGGTTTTACAATTTGACGGAAAAAGACGATATTGTTACTGATGTTAGAATTCATCAGCAACAAAAGAAAAAGAGCAGGTTCTCTTTACCTCAACCTAAAAGATATTAAATGAATGAGTACAGAAACCCTTATTGAATTAACTGATATTAACAAAATCTATCACTTAGGTGAAACTGAGCTTCAGGTTCTTTTTGATATATGTCTTCAGATTTATGAAAAAGATTTTGTTTCAATAGCCGGCCCCTCAGGGTCTGGAAAGACCACCCTGCTAAACATAATCGCTTGCCTTGATAGACCAAGCTCAGGTCAATACAAACTACAAGGGATAGACGTTAATTCGAAATCTAATGACGACTTATCTGAGATAAGAAACAAGTCCATTGGTTTTATTTTTCAAAGCTTTAATTTAATACCTCGTCATACCGCTATAGAAAACGTAGAAATGCCATTACATTATTCAGAAATCGTAGATAAGACCGAACGAACAGAAAAAGCAATGCGATGTTTAGAGATGGTAGATTTAACCGACAGGGCCCTACATTATCCTAATGAGCTATCGGGAGGTCAGCAACAAAGAGTGGCTATCGCAAGAGCCCTAATTAATAATCCCGACATAATACTCGCGGATGAACCGACAGGAAATTTAGATTCACAAACAAGTAGGGATATAATAGCACTCTTAAAAAAACTCCATGAATCAGGAAAAACGGTAATTGTTATAACACATAACACTGAAATTGCTGAGGAAACGATGGATATAATCAATATAAGAGATGGTAGAATAGTTTAGCTTATGCTTGGAAGATATGTTCTAGATAATATTTCAGAAGCAAGATCAAATTTATTTAGAAATAAATCTAGAACTTTGCTAACTTCATTAGGAATTGTCATTGGTATAACTTCCGTCATTATCCTTGTTGCAATCACAAACGGGGCGAAATCTATAATTGAGCAACAATTGGTAAGCTTGGGTGCTAAAACCATAGTGCTAAAACCTATAGGAAGAACAAGGAGTGGTGTCTATAGGGGGCAAGCTCAGGATTTTAACCAGGAGGAACTACAATTAATGAAGGCTATGCCGACTGTTGCATTTGTTTCTCCAATTGTAAAAACATCTAATCAAATTACTTATGCCAATAGGACACAAGTAGTTGCGGTAGTTGGAAGCAATGAAGATTTTGCTCAAATCAATGATTGGGCACCTGATGAAGGATCCTTTATTAATAGAATTGATGTTCAAGATGGTGCCAAGGTATGTGTTTTAGGTGCTTCCGTAAATAAACGCTTTTTTGGTGCACTGAGAGCGGTAGACAAGTTCGTAAGAATCGATGGAATTTCTTTTAAAGTAATAGGTGTCTTGTCCGAAAAAGGACTTACCCCTGGAGGGCGTGACCAAGATGATTTTATACTTATTCCATATACCTCGCTCAATAGATGGGACTATAAGGGACAATTATATGGGATCAGTAATATAATCATATCCTCAACAACTACCGAGGATGTAGAATTTACCAAATATTCTATCAGGAGAATGCTTAGAGAAAGAAGGAGCTTACTTAAGGATGAATTTGATAATTTCGAGTTAGTTTCATACGAGGCTGTTACAAAAAAAATCTTACAAACCACCACGATTTTAAAGGCTTTATTGTCAACAATCGCATCAATATCTTTGGTTGTTGGCGGAATTGGAATAATGAATATAATGTTAGTTTCCGTAACGGAAAGGACAAAGGAGATTGGCATACGGATAACGATAGGAGCAAAAAGTAGAGATATAGTGTTTCAATTTTTATCGGAAGCAGCACTTCTCTCTCTTATCGGCGGAATAATAGGAGTAATTCTGGGATACGTCCTTAGCCAAATGGCCTCGAATTTTGTTGGATGGCCCGCAATAATTAGTACGAAATCAATTTTTGTAGCTTGTATCTTTTCAGGCCTAATTGGAATCTTTTTTGGTATTTATCCTGCATTTAAGGCATCAAGGATGGATCCAATAAGGGCCATAAGGAACGAGTAGGGGTTTTTTGGTGACAATATGCTTGAAGTTGTAAGAAAATTTTTTGAAGGGTTTGATTATCTAACAGGAAAGCTGATGAAGCTGAACCTATTCAAGAAGATATCCCTACTTGTGTTCACTATGGTTGCATACCCCTTCTCAATTTTTGTTCTTCTTTGTCTGTATCTTATTAGTTTCTCCATAGTCATTATAGCTAAATCTTTGAGTTGGGTTGAATGGAAATGAACAATGCCATTCCAGAGCATGTCGCAATAATAATGGATGGCAATAGGCGATGGGCAAAAGAGAATAATTCAAAAAGTATAGTTGGTCACAAAAAAGGATTGGATACCGCAGAAAAAATTTGTATTTACTCCAGCAAGATAGGGATTAAATATTTGACATTATATGCATTCTCTGCACAAAATTGGTCAAGATCCAAAGTTGAAATCGATTCATTATTTACTTTATTTTTAGAATTTTTTAATATGAAAAGTAATTTTTTTATGAAATATAAAATGAAATTCAATCCAATAGGGAGAATAGATGAGCTTGATACGTCCATCATAGATAAAATTTCAACATTAGTCGAAAAAACAAAAAACAACAAGGGCATGTGTGTGAACGTTGCAATTAATTATGGCGGTAGGGAAGAAATAATAGATGCAATAAAGAATCTCTATGAAGAGAATTTTGACTTTACCAATATCAACGAATTTATTCTTAAGAAAAATACATACTTATCTTCTAAGCAGCCAGATCCCGAACTAATAATTAGGACAGGGGGGATATCGAGATTGTCAAACTTTTTATTATGGCATGCCGCATATTCCGAAATAATCGTTCATGAGAAACTATGGCCAGAATTTACACAACTGGATTTTCAGAGTTGTATCAATCAATATTCGATAATTGATAGAAAATTTGGTGGACCTACCAATGAATAAACGTCGAAGGTACGTGGCGATATTAGGTTCAACCGGCTCTATAGGCACACAAACACTCTCAGTTATCAAAGAGCAGGAAGGTCGATTTAAAGTTAAATCGCTATCTGCAGGAAAAAATATCCCTCTACTATTAAAACAAATTTCAGAATTCGGACCTAATTTTGTTTGCGTTCAAAACAAGAAAGACGAGATAGCCCTTAAGAAGAACCCCTTGCTGAGGAGAATAAAAATATACTCTGGGGAGAAGGGTCTAAAACAAATTGGCGAAGATCCTAAAAATGATATTCTTGTTGCTTCAACGTCAGGAATTAATTCACTAACTCCAACCATTGAATCGTTAAAGCGTGGGAAAAGAGTGTGTATTGCAAGTAAGGAGATTTATCTACTTTTTGGAAGAGAAATATCTAGAATTTCAAAAAAATTTAGTGGTGAAATTATACCAATAGATAGCGAACACTCAGCATTATTTCAATTAATTAAAAATGAGCCAAAAGAGAATATAAGAAAATTGTACATAACTGCTTCTGGCGGCCCCTTCTTTAATAAAAAGAATTCGGAACTCAAGAATGTACAACCAAAGGACGCTCTTAAGCATCCGACATGGAACATGGGTAAGAAAATTTCTATAGATTCAGCAACCATGATGAACAAGGCGATAGAAATCATTGAAGCTTCAATAATGTTTGATTTACCTGGTAAAATTGTTTCTCCTGTTATTAATCTTGAAAGTCACATCCATGCAGTCGTAGAATTTGTTGACGGGAACTATATGATTTCAGGTAGTCACAATGATATGAGAATACCAATTAGTTACTCGTTAAATTATCCTTTTCGTTACACTAATAATAGTTTTCGTTTCAAGCCAAGCAAAACAATAGAGCTTATCCCTATAAAAGAGAAGGATTACAAAGCCATACAGTTAGCAAGAAAAGCAATCAGAATAGGTGGAAGTATGCCAACCGTAATGAATGCAGCAAATTCTGTTGCTGTTGGGGAATTTTTAAATAACAAAATAAAATTTTTGGACATTCTGAAAATTATTGAAAAAACGATGGAGAAACATAGTCCAAAATTTAAGTATTCACTTAAAGAAATACTTAAAATCAACGTCGTAGCATCTAAAGATGCTTTTGATATAGTCAATAAGTTATAGTTATAGCCATGACAAGCATAATTACGTTTCTTTTAATAATTAGTTTTCTCATTTTCATTCATGAGCTTGGCCACTTATTGGCCGCCAAATGGGCAAATGTCAAAGTTGAAGCTTTTTCTATAGGCTTTGGACCTAAGATGTTCTCCTTTTATTATGGAGAAACGGAATATTCTTTGTCTTTGTTACCGCTAGGTGGATATGTGAAGATGCAAGGAGAGAATGAGGTATCAGACGAACCCAGCAAGAATCAAAATCTCGATATCAAGGAAGAAAGGAGTTATAAGAATATCCCCAATTATAAAAAACAAATAATTTTATTCGCTGGCCCTTTAATGAACTTGATAGTGCCATTCCTATTTTTTCCTATTATCTACATGATTGGAATTGAGGTACCTAAATTTTTAGATGAAATTCCAGTCGTGGGTTACTATAAGAATGAGGTCAACGAATCTTTCTTTAAAAAGGGAGATACCATATTACGAATTAATAATTCAAAACTAGAATCATGGCGTTCGATATCGGAAGAAAGAACTAAGTTTCTAGACAAGAGACAAGAAATAGAAGTTTTAAGAAGCAATAAAATCCATGTAATAGACTTTAAGAACACTGGAAAAGAAAAAAGATATATCTTGGATGAAGTTTTTCCAGAACAGCCTCCGATAGTTGATCAAGTAATACCTCAAACAAAAGCAGACAAGATTGGTTTGCAGAGGTTTGATAAAATAAAAAAAATTAATGGAATAGAAATCTTTAGTTGGTATCAAATAAGTGAGACCTTAAACAACAAGGAGGCTTTGTTTAAGATTAAAATCGAAAGAAAAGGTGACGTACTCTATAGAGAAGTCCTTTTTTCTGAAGATAAATCAAAAAAACTTCTAGGGATAACCCCTCTTGTCCAATTAAGAGAACAGAAATTTGCTTTATTTGAATCACTACACAAGGGGTATGTCGACTCAATCAAATCTATAAAGTTAATCTTTAATGGGATAATGCATCTTCTGTCGAATCTTTTTGATTCTGAATCTAGCTTGGAAGAAATTAAAAGCTCTCTTGCGGGCCCTATCGCAATCGCTAAGTATTCAGGAGTAGCTGCGGAAAAAGGCATAAATTCTATACTTCAATTTATGATTGTAATAAGTATTAATTTAGGAATCATTAATCTACTCCCCATCCCATTATTAGATGGAGGTCATATTTTCTTTAACTCAATAGAGATGATAACCAGAAGAAAAATAAATCCGAGATTCTTGAACGTTGCAAATAGGATTGGCTTTGCTGCACTCATAACTTTAATGCTATTTGCAATATATAACGATATTGTGAATTTTTAATCTAATAAAAAAGTTTTACTAAATCTCGGAATTCTTTATAAATACAAGTGATGATAGGCGTATCTTTTTCTGTATATGCCCTAGCTTTTTGAAATCTCATTTCCTCAACGAGATCCAAAAAATCCTCAGGGTAATCAGTTTCAAAAGAAACCATTTGCTCTTGATCATCAATTCCGAAAGAATATGACGTGTTAATGCTCACAGAAGGATATTTGCGACCACTATCAATATGTTCGAACATCATCTCCTGTCTTTTTTTTCCTGAAAGCAAATACCAATCAACTTTTTTGATAAAGGGGTACACCATCAAGTATTTCTTCTTTTTGGGAGTTATTTTTATCCTTTCTCCTTCTTGATTAACGGCTTTCTTCTTGCTCACATATCGAGAATTTTTGGTCATTGAGAGGAAAGAGTATTTTGTTTCTATGTAAGCCCCTAATCCACTATTGAAAATTTCGGATGACATTTTCTCAAAATTTTCAACCTCTTCGGAAACTCTCCAGAGCATAAAGTCGCATTCGGCTCTTACTCCTAAAGTAGAGTATGAATTAAGAGTTATTTTTCTAGCGTATTTATCAAGAATCTTTTTTAGGGTACCTAGAAGAGATTGTCGCTTAGTTCGTGGAATCAAATACCACTCAGGTAAAAATTTGTAAAAAGAGTAATTAATATATTGTCTGCCATTTGGTTTTCTATTCATTTATAATTCATCTCCTGGATTTAAGATGTGAACTTTTGTATCTAGCTCTTTTTCGACTAATTTTTTAAATTTAGCTGGGTCCCCAACCAATACTGGGAAAGTTCCATAATGACAAGGTACAACATGCTTTACATTTAACATCCTACAGGCATGAAGCCCCTCTACGGGACCCATAGTGTAATGATCCCCTATGGGGATTATTGCTAAATCTGGATTATATACCTCTGAAATTAATTTCATATCCATAAATACACCTGTGTCTCCAGCAATATAAACACTAAAACCATTTGAAAATTGAACGACATATCCGCATGCAATACCGCCGTAAACTAGTTTGTCGCCATCTTGGATTCCTGAGCCGTGCACAGCATTGACCATAGTAACCTTAGTTTGGTCAAAAACTTGGGTGCCACCATGATTCATTGGCAAAGTAGCACTTACACCTTTAGAATTATACCAAGTACAAAGCTCCAGATTGCCAACTAATTTTGCATTTTTATTATTAGAAAACACTTGTGAGACATTGCCAATATGATCAAAATGTCCATGGGTAATTAAGATATATTCTATGTTTTCCGGAGATTTTAAGTTATCTGGACATTGAGGATTGTCATCAAGCCATGGATCAACAATTATTTTCGATCCTTCATTGGTCTCAAAAATAAAAGTAGCATGCCCTAAATAGTGAATTTTAACGTTGCCTTTTTCTATTGACATAAAACACCCTGGGTAAGTAAATTTATTTCATGTTATGATATACGAAAAAAAAAGTGAGTTCAAATTCAAGTGATAGACCCAAATTTTATATATGAGAATCAAGAGCTAGTTACAAGGAAGTATCTTGAAAAGGGCTACGACTTTAATTCTAAAGATTTCTCTAATCTTTACTTGGCAAGGAAGAAGGCTATTCAAGATGTAGAGGAATTGAAGAAGAAACAAAACGAATTTAATAAAAAAATTACCGATGGAAAAAGGAAGCCCACCAAGTCCGAATTAATTGAAATCAAAGAACTATCAAATCAAGTTAAAGAAAATGAGCAAATTCGGAAAAGTGCGGATGAGTCGTTTAGGGAAAAATTATTAGGGTATCCTAATATCCACGATGATACGGTGCCTATCGGGTCCAACCCGAAGGACAACAAAACAATTAGAGAAGTTGGTGAGATTAAGAAATATGATTTCACGATTCTTAATCACACAGAAATTGGGAAAAATTTTGAACTTTTCGACCTCGAAACTGCCGCAAAGATTACTGGAACTAGATTTAATTTATATAAAGGCTTGGGTGCCAAGCTCGAAAGAGCACTTATAAACTTCATGCTAGATGAGCATGGCAAAAAGGGTTACGAGGAAGTCTTTCCTCCGTTTATATGTAATGAGAAAAGTTTTATAGGAACAGGTAACTTGCCAAAATTTGAAGAAGACCTATTTAAAATAGAAGGAACGAAACACTATCTGATACCAACGGCCGAGGTACCATTAACTAATATTCATGCTGATGAAATTTTAAATATTGCCAGTCTTCCAAAAAAATATGTAGCTTATAGCGCCTGCTTTCGATCTGAAGCAGGATCCTACGGAAAAGACGTAAAAGGTTTAATTAGACAGCATCAATTTAACAAAGTTGAGTTAGTTAAGTTTGTTGATGAGCGTTCCTCGTTTGAGGAATTAGAGGATCTAACCAATGATGCATGCGCAATTTTAGACAAATTAGAGTTACCTTATAGAGTTGTCACACTATGTTCGGGCGATATGAGTTTTGCATCTGCAAAAACATACGATATCGAGGTTTGGCTGCCTTCAGAAAATCAGTACAGAGAAATATCTTCTTGTAGCAATTTTTGTTCCTTTCAAGCAAGGCGTGCAAATATAAAGTACAAATCTGATAAAAAAACAAAATTTGTTCACACACTAAATGGTTCTGGTTTAGCAGTAGGAAGAACTTTGGTGGCAATACTAGAAAACTACCAACAAAAAGATGGTAGCGTAGAGATTCCTAAGGCAATAAGGCCCTATATGAATAATCTGGATTTCATATCGTAAAACGTAAACTTATATATTTATGATTTCTTGTTCTTTTTTAGTACTATTCGAATTAATTAAACTAATATAATTATCCGTATGCTCTTGAATTTGTTTCAGTCCGGTCTTTTCATCGTCTGTTGTTATTTTTTTCTTTTTTTGTAGATTTTTGATTGCATCGTTACATTCCTTTCTTATATTGCGAATCGAAACTCTGAACGATTCCGTCTCTTTATTCAAAAATTTGACTAGCTCATTTCTTCTTTCCTGAGTCAACGGAGGGATGTTGATAATAATTACATCTTTGTCATTATTTGGATTCAAACCAAGGTCCGATTTCTGTATCGCTTTAACAATATTGTCCGCAACCGTCTGATCATAAGGAGTAATAACAATGGTGGAGCTTTCATTCATGTTGATATTGCATACTTGGTTTAGAGGAACTTTAGAACCATAATAATCAACTCTAATTTCATCAAAGAGGGATTTGCTAAGCGCTCCGCCTCTAATCTTAGAAATCTCCTTTATAAAAGAATCGACTGTCTTCTTCATTTTTGAGCTACAATCTGAGATTATGTCATCCATAATTTTCCTCTGAGGTCATCTAGCTAACTATAGTGCCTATCTTTTCACCTTGTATAATTTTTTTTATATTATTTTTTTTGAATAGATTAAATACACATATAGGAATATTATTGTCTTTGCAAAGCGAGATTGCTGTGGAATCCATAATTTCCAGTTCTTTTTCAAGAACCTCCATATATCGTAATGATTTAAACATTTTGGCATTTTTATATTTATGAGGGTCTTTGTCGTAGACACCGTTAACTTTTGTGGCCTTTAAAATAATTTCAGCATTAATTTCTAGAGCTCTAAGAGATGCCGCAGTATCAGTTGTGAAATACGGATTCCCAGTTCCAGCAGCAAAAATAACTACCCTTCCTTTGTCTAAGTGACGCATAGCTCTTCGCTGGATATAAGGTTCGGCTACTCGATTAAGCTCTAAGGCAGATTGTACTCTTGTTGCCAGCTCTTCCCTCTCTAAAAAGTGTTGTAGAGCAAGGGCATTGATTGCGGTGGCCAACATACCCATGTAATCTGCAGTTGTTCTATCCATTCCTTGTGCTGCAGCAGAAACTCCCCTATATATATTCCCCGCACCTATAACAATCGAGACTTGGACTTTAAGCTTGACAACCTCTGCAATCTCTTTTGCAATTCCCTCTAGAGTCTCGTTGTCGATACCATAACCAAGATTCCCTTGTAGGGCTTCGCCGCTAAGTTTTAACAGAACCCTGGAGTATAAAGTTTCTTTCTTGCTAGCCATCAGTTTGAGTTTCACCAATTTGATATCTGACAAATCTTGATATTTTTATATTTTCACCAAGTTTAGAAACTATTTCATTTTGCAAATCTTCAATCTTCAATTTTGAATCCCTTATATAAATCTGATCTAACAGACAAATTTCTTCGAGTCTCTTATTCAATTTACCTTCAATCATCTTTTCCGCAACCTCTGGTTTTTTTCCAGACTCTTTAACTTGTGCTAGTATGATCTTTTTCTCGTTTTCAATAAATGACTGAGGAACATCGCTTTTGGAGACGAAATGAGGATCCGATGCGGCTATTTGCATAGCAATTTCTCTAGCAAACAACTGAAATTCATCGTTTCTAGCAACAAAATCGGTTTCACAATTAATTTCTACCAATACACCAATTTTGCCACCAGCATGAATATAAGAAAATATTTGCCCTTCCGGGGTATTTCTTCCACTCTTTTTTTCTACCTTCGAGAGCCCTCTTATTTTTAAGATTTCGATAGCCTTATCTATATCCCCGTCTGCTTCTTGTAACGCATTTTTACATTCTAACAAAGGGGCACTAGTCCTATCTCGTACTTTACGAATTAGCTCTGAAGAAGTGGAGTCAGTCATTCTTACTCCTTTTTGGTCGCACTATCTTCTTCAGAATAAGCAATCGACTCTTCTTCTTTGTCGTTAGTACTTGTCTTAAATACAAATGCTTTTCTTTCAACGGGAACGCCGCTTGCTTCTTCTTTGTCAGGAGCAACCTCTCCCGACTGAATTTTGGCAGAATAAATATGTTGCCCTTCCAAGCAAGCACTCGCAATCTTTTCAATGCAAAGCTTAACCGCCCTAACTGCATCATCGTTACTTGGGATAACATAGTCCGCATCTTCAGGGTTTGAATTTGTATCCACAACTCCCACTATAGGAATTCCAATTTTTCTGGCTTCTTTAATTGCAATATCTTCTTTGCCAGTATCAACTACAAAAATTGCACCGGGCATTTTTTTCATATTCATTATACCGTTTAGTAAATATTCCAATTTCTTCATCTCTCGTGTTAGAGATATTTGTTCTTTTTTTGGTAAATTATCCATCTCGCCATTGTCTTTTAATTGTTTTAATTGGATTAAATAATCCACTCTAGATCTTATAGTATTAAAATTAGTTAAAGTACCCCCAAGCCATCTTGAGTTTACGAAGGGCATATTGCAACGAAGGCCTTCTTCTTGGATAATAGCTTGGGCCTGTTTTTTAGTTCCAACAAATAGAATCTCTTTCCCAGAGGCAACCATGTCTCGTGCAAAATTATAAGCGATTAAGAACGATTCTAAGGTTTTTTCTAAATCAATAATATGGATACCATTCCTGGAACCATAGATATATTCTTTCATGGAAGGATTCCACTGACTTGACTGGTGACCAAAATGAACACCTGCTTCTAAAAGCTGTTTCATAGTAATAACACCGTCTTCAGGCTGGTCGTTTTGAACTTGTTCTACTCGCTCATCGCTCATAATGAATATAAGCTGAAAAGTTAACATAAATAATTTCAAAATCAAATCAGAAACATATAGAATGTTCTATAGAAAAGAAGAATGGATAATATAGAATATACAATCCAATTAATGTGGAGGGCTGGCAGAATTGGCAATGCACCGGTCTTGAAAACCGGCGTCCTCACGGACTTCAGGGTTCGAGTCCCTGGCCCTCCGAGAAGTTATGAGTTTTAATATTGTAGCTACCCCTATTGGGAATTTAGACGATATTTCAAGAAGAGCCATAAAGGTTCTTGAAAATTCAGAGATTATATTATGCGAAAAAAAGACTAGAGCTTTAAAATTGCTGAATTACTACAATATCAGACCCAAATTGTTGATTCCTTATCATGATGACAAATTCTTCAATATATCACGAACTGTAATTGAGAAAATAAATAATGGTGGAACTGTATCTCTAATTTCAGATGCAGGTACACCATTAATTTCAGACCCGGGGCACAAGCTTGTTTCAGAACTAATTAAGGTTGGTATAGAACCGGTATCTATTCCCGGTCCCACATCAATTACGTCAGCACTCACATTGTCAGGAACGGATATAAGCAATTTTATTTTTCTTGGTTTTCTCCCAAGAAAAAATATAAAAATCTTAGAAATATTAAAAAAGAATTTATGTCTAGGTATACCCGTTGTTGTATTTGCAAATTCAAGGAATCTTAAACTAATTGTAAAAATTATAGATAAAAACTTTCAAGATTCTTTTGTATCGATATCAAAAGAGATATCGAAAATCCATGAAGGAACACTAAGAGGTTCTTCCAAAAAAATTTTGAAAAATATAGACAACTCGTTTTACGATAAGGGAGAATTCGTTCTAGTAGTCAAAGCATCTGCGGAAGATACAAATAATTTAGAAGAAAAAGATTTATTAGAATTATTAGACATTTTCAAAGAAGAAGGAATCTCGCTCAAAAAGAGTGTGGATATATTAAACAAGAAATTGAGCATGAGTAAGAAAACTATATATTCGGAAGCTCTAAAGAAATGGGATAGAGATTAAGGTTGGTCCTTAAAGCCAACTTCCTTTTCTATCAAAGACGAAATCATTAATAATTTATTCTCTTCCATTTTGTTCGTTGTTAGTTGAACTCCTATAGGAAGTCCATCACCTGACAACATAAAAGGTATGGATATCGATGGGAGCTCGGCAAGATTTGCTGGTATTGTCAAAATATCAGAGAGGTACATACTTAAAGGATTGTTTTTCTTTTCACCAACATTAAAAGGTAGTTCCGGACAAGTCGGGGACAAAATACAATCAACTTCTTGAAAAGCTTTATTAAAATCATCGATTATCATATTCTTAACTTTAATCGCTTTTAAATAATAGGCATCATAATAACCTGACGATAAAGCATATGTTCCAAGCATTATTCTTCTTTTAACTTCATCGCCAAAACCTTTAGAGCGATTGTTTACATAAAACTCTTCTAAGGTTCCGTCATTTACATCTTCGGAAAATCCATATCGGACACCATCATATCGTGACAAATTAGAACTAGCTTCCGATGGTGCAATAATATAATAAGTAGCAACAGCGAATTGAGCGTTTGGTAGTTTTATATCTTTTATCCTAAAACCTGTGCCTTTCAAGGATTTAACAAGAATTTTGAAATTTTTTTCTATTTCTTTATCTAATCCTTCTTCCAACATAGTAGAGGGAATGCCAATAGTAAATTCCTTAGGGGAGAAGTCTTCTTTTTTTAGAAGATTATAAGATTGCGTACTAGGCAGGTTCGCAGAGGTAGAATCTTTAGAGTCAAAGCCTGATAAAATATCAAGAAGTATGGCAGCATCATTAACGCTAACCGTTAAAGGTCCAGCTTGGTCGAGAGATGAAGAAAATGCAATCATTCCGAACCTACTAATTCTTCCATAAGATGGTTTAAGTCCCACGACCCCACAAAAAGAGGCAGGTTGTCTAATTGAGCCTCCTGTATCTGTCCCTATAGAAGCTATTGTCAACCCAGCAGCTACAGCTGCAGCAGAGCCTCCGCTAGAACCACCTGGTACTTTATCGTAGTCCCAAGGGTTAAAAGTTGGACCGAAGAAGGATGTTTCAGTTGATGAACCCATTGCGAATTCATCCATATTGTTCTTACCAAGGATGATAGCCCCCGCAGCGTTAAGTTTTTCATACACCGTTGAATTATAATTTGATATATAATTGCTCAGCATTTTAGATCCACATGTGCAAAGCTCATTTTTCACGAGGAATATATCTTTCAAGCTAATAGGAATTCCATGGATTAGGCTTTTATAATTCTTCTTGATAACGTCATCATCGAGGAGAATAGAGCGCTTAGTCGCAGATTCTTCAAACAAAGAAATGTATGTGTTAAGTTTTGAGTCAATCTTTTTTATATTATCAAATAGATTTTTTGTTACTTCCGAGGGAAGAAATTCTTTATTCTTGAAACCATTAACAATATTTTCAATGGACATCCTCTTCATTTAATCATTCCTCATCTATAATTTTTTTTACCGAAAAAAAATTACCATCTTTTTTAGGTGCATTTTTTAATACTTCATCGATAGGTAATTTTGAAATGACAGTATCATCTCTTTGAGCATAATCAATATTGCTATCCATCTTTAGGTCTGATTCATGATTGGAGGCGGAGTTAAGTAGGTCTATATAATTTAAAATTTCAGAGAAGCTTTTCACAAAAGAACCTAGGCTCTTTTCCTCAATGGACAATCTGGAAAGTTTAGAAATCTTCAATACAAGTTTTTTATCAACTGACATTTTAATCTATACCTATCCCTTTAGTTTATCAACAATAAAATCTAAAACAATTGTTTCGAGTTTGGAATTGTTAGCCCGGTTTATTTCTTGTACTCCTGTAGGACTAGTAATATTTATCTCAGTTAGCATATTATCAATAATATCTATGCCTGCAAAATAGATTCCATTTTGTACCAAGAAAGGTTTTATTCTATCACATATGTCCTTGTCGGATTGTGTAACTTTGGTCTTTTTGGGTATTCCTCCAGCATGAAAGTTGCAAATAAAACTTCCTTCTTTCGCAATTCTATTGATAGCTCCAATGGGCTCTCCATTGAGAAGCACAATTCGTTTATCCCCCTTAGAAACATTAGGAAGGAATCGTTGGGCTATTATCGTATCATTTATCTTTTGCTCGTCACTGTACCTAAACACACCCTCCCCCCCGCACAGAGTTGTTGGTTTAATTACAACACCGTCTTCAAATTTGTTTGCAAAATTTTTTATTTGGGTAATCGAAGAGGTTACTATAGTTGGTGGGACAATATCTTGAAAATTCAAGGTAACCAATTTTTCATTAAAACTTCGTAAAGATGTTGGGTTGTTCACCACCAGAACTTTATCTTTAACCGTATCAAGCATATATGTTGCATGAATATAGTCCAGATTAACGGGTGGATCTTTTCGCATAAAAACAATATCCATTTCTTCTACAGATATTTGCATATGGTCATTTTCCCTATAAATCTCCTTGGTCTCAAGCATTTCAATTTGTAAGCAATTTGATTTTAGAGTTGAGTCAAAATATAGTCCATCAATTAAAGAATAATAAATATCAAAATCTCTATTTTGACATTCCAGCATAAACAAATACGTTGTATCTTTTTCCGTATCAATCAAACTTAGCTTGTCCATGATAAAAAGAACTTTTTTCATATCATTTCTACAAACTTTTTAAAATATCTTCGAGAGTCATGAGGTCCCGGTGATGCCTCAGGATGGTATTGAACCGAAAAGCATTTGTTTGCCTTAGATTCTATACCTTCAACGGTATCATCGTTAAGATTTATATGAGTAATGTTAACATCATTGATTTTTGAATTAATTACCGCAAAACCATGATTCTGGCTTGTAATCTCAACCTTTTTGTCTTTAAGGTTCATAACTGGATGGTTAGCCCCTCTATGTCCAAATTTAAGTTTAAAAGTTTTCATTCCTAATGCTAACGAGAGAATTTGATGTCCCAAGCAAATGCCAAATATTGGCTTATATCCTAACAATTTTTTTACGTTGTTAATCGCATAGGTTGCCGCAGATGGGTCACCTGGCCCATTGGAAAGCAGGATTCCATCAGGATTAAAGCTCTTCACGGTATCTACATCCGTATCGCAAGGACCAACGATAAGGTTAATATTTAGTTCTTTATGTAATATATTTAAAATATTCTTTTTACAACCAAAATCATAAACGAAAATATTCTTTTTATTTTTCTTACTACCTATCTTGTATATTTCTTTACATGTAGCCCTTAAGGTTAAATCGTTTCCCTTCATTTCAGGAGACAGTTCAAGTTTGTATTTTAATTTATCTACATCTTCCTGTTTCGAAGAAATAATGCATCTTTGCGCTCCCTCGTTCCTTACTATTCTTGTTAATTCTCTAGTGTCTATATCGGAAATTCCTACGACTTTATTTTGAATTAAATATTCTTCCAAAGTCATCTCGGAAATAAAATTTGATGGATATGGACAAAATTCTCTTGCTATAAATCCTTTAACATAGCATTCATTAGATTCGTTATCTTTTGAATTGATTCCATAATTTCCAATATGAGGATAAGTCATTAAAACTACTTGGGAATGATATGAAGGATCGGTAAGAATTTCTTGATATCCCGTCATAGACGTATTGAATACTATCTCGCCAATTGTTTCGCCACGGAACCCAAAACCCAGGCCATTAAACATTTTGCCGTTTTCAAGATATAGAATAGAGCCTTTACCCATTAAAATACTGAAAATACTTCCTTTAATAAAGTTTGTCAATTTATAAAAGAGTATTAAAATACATTATGATTAAGCCTTTGGGGAGACTTCTAAAAAATATAAGTAATGACTTATTCTTTTCGGGGTTTTACCCCGCAGGTGATATAAAGTCCTACCACCTAAAATATTGGCTCATATTTGTAGTTAATATATATTTGAAGATTTATCATCGAGTAGAAGTAATCAATTCAGAAGAAATTCCCCAAGCTGGCGGGGCTGTAATAGCATCAAACCATACCTCGCATCTAGACGGGATTATAATTAATTCTATCACTGCATTTCATACTAGACGAAAGATTACTTTTCTTGCCGCAGAAGATGTTTATAATAAAAATTTCTTGTTCAAATTTTTATGCAATTTGGGTAATTGCATTCCCGTAAAGAGATCAACAAGCGACAGAGTTGGTCTCTTAAAAGTAATCAAACTTTTAAAAAAGGATAACCTTGTAGGTCTTTTCCCAGAAGGTCAAAGGTCTCATGATGGTAGTATTGGTGACGGTAAACTTGGGGTAGCGATAATGGCTCTTAAATCTGGGGTTCCTATAATACCATTGGCAATACAAGGAACCTTTGAAGCTTTTCCAAGAAAAACAAAATTTGTTAAGCCGGTAAAGATTACTCTTAAATTTGGGCATGCACTTCACTATGATATAGAGAACAAGCCATCAAAAGAAAGGATTACCGCTGTGAAAGACGAAATAATGGGCAATATCCAAAACTTACATAGCAGCATTAACTAATATTAAATTTTTCTTTTAAAATTTTGTTAATTACTTGAGGGTTGCCCTTCCCTTGTGTGGCCTTCATTGTCTGACCAACAAAGAACGCTATTAATTTAGTTTCACCATTTAAGATTCTATCGTATTCATCAGAATTATCCTTAATGACCTTGTCTATTATGTTATTTAAAAATTCTTCTGAACTTTCTTGTTGTAACCCCAACTTATTAATTACATCGTCGACACTGTCATTTGTTTCAACAATTTTAGACAATATCTCTTTCGCCGAATTACTATTTATCGTACCTTCTACAATGGCCTGAATTAATCGGGCAAAGTTTTCTTCGCTGAGCACGAAATTGTCTTGGTTTATATATCGTATAATCTCGCTCAATATCCAATTGCATATCATCTTAGGTTCGTTAATATATTTCAAAGTACAATCAAAAAAATCAGATAAAACTTTGTCTGAAAGCAATATATCGACTTCCTCTTGTGACAAATGAAGCTCGTTTAAATAACTGTTCATTTTATCGTCTACTGATTCCGGCATCGAATTAAGGATTTTTGTGATTCTTTCTTCAGATAGAAGTAGCGGTTGCAAATCTGGATCAGGGAAATATCTATAATCATGCGCATCTTCCTTGGACCTCATTGCATAAGTTTTATTAGATGCAGAATTAAAAAGTCTTGTTTCCTGTGCGACCTTTCCACCATCTTGGATGAGTTTGATTTGTCTATCAATCTCATATTCAATTGCTTTTTGAACAAACCTGAAAGAGTTAACATTCTTAATTTCTGCCTTGGTACCCAACTTGCTAGAACCAGCCCGCCTTACGGAAATATTAGCGTCACATCTAAAGTTCCCTTGTTCCATATTGCAATCCGACACACCCGCAAAAACTAGTATATTTCTCAGCTTTTTTAAGTATTCGATTGCTTCCTCCGATGAAGAAATGTCGGGTTCGGTAACTATCTCAACAAGGGGGACTCCCGCCCTATTTAAATCAATCATAGAATATTCGTCAGATAAATCATGAATTAATTTTCCTGCGTCTTCTTCCATGTGAATTCTATTGATTCTTATTTTTTTGGTTTTTTCATTAGGAGCAAGAATGTCAATATGGCCACCTGTAGCTAACGGTTCATCGTATTGACTTATTTGGTAACCTTTAGGTAGGTCCGGATAAAAGTAATGCTTTCGTGCAAAAGTTGACCTCGAGTTAATTGTACAATTTGTTGATAAACCAGCAAGAATTGCGAGATCTACCGCTTTAGAATTTATAACAGGGAGGACCCCGGGCAATCCTAAATCTACTTCCGAAACATTCGAATTGGGATCGGAGCCAAAATCTGTATTTGAACTTGAAAAAAGTTTTACATTTGTTTTAAGTTGCGAGTGTACCTCAAGTCCGATTACAGCCTCGAATTTCATAAAAATCCACCTTGTTAAATTATGCTTACTTTATAATCTTACCCGTTTTGTAATGCCATAATACCAAATCTAGCTCTCCCGTAGTTGAATTCACGTATTCTATTGACCAGATGGACTTGATTTTTTATAAACCAAAATAGTATCTCCTGCATATATTGTTGATGAACTTAAATTGTTCAATATATAAATTTCATCTATCGAATTAGAGAATTTTAATGCTATCCCAGACAACGTATCTCCTTTCTCGATTTTGTATGTGTGAAGATCGCGATTAATTTGAAATTTTGCATAGACCTTTTCTTTATATCCAGCAGGGACATTGATAAAATACGATGCATCAGGAGGTGTGATACGTCTCAAAATGGATGGATTAAGTCTTCGCAGCAAATCTCCATCTATATTAATTAACGTAGCAATATAATCTAGTCTCGTACCAGGGGGCACTTCAACCTGTTCAATGTCAATACCATCCTCAATTTTTAAATCTTCAAATCCATACTTGGTTAAATTTTTTGATATTGTAATTACTGCTAGTATTTGTGGTACATACTCCCTTGTTTGCTTGGGAAATGTATGTCTTGATAGATACCAAAAATCTTTTGAATTATATTTCTCAATAGCCGCTTTAACGGTCAGGTCTCCAGAATTGTATCCAGCAAGAACAAGTTCCCAACTTCCGAATTTCTTTTTTAGACTAGTAAAATATTCTGCGGCCGCAACAGTAGCCCTATAAGGATCCCTTCTTTCATCTACCCATTCGTCTATCCTTAAACCAAAAATTTTTGCTGTTGAAGGTATAAACTGCCAGAGACCAACAGCGCCCGCTCTAGATCGTGCATTGTAATTAAATCCGCTCTCAATCATTGAAACATATTTAAATTCTTTTGGTATATTGTATTGAGCAAAAATTTTTTTTACAGTTTTGTCGAATTGCCATTGTCTAGGATAAACTCGCTTGTAAAATGATCTTCCTTTCTCCGTATTTGAAAAGTAGTTAATATATTTTTGTATTTTTTTTGCCTTAAATGTAGAGCTCGTGTATTTCGCCATATTATCAAAAGATGGCGTATTGATTTCGTCTAAATTGGCAGAAACAAGTAAGGTCATCAAAAAAAAACAAACAAAAGAACTTGTTCCTATATTCGCAAATCTCATTATAACAACAATTTTTTTATTGATCTGGTGGCTTGAAGAATACGATGCTCATTTTCAATAAGCGCAAATCTTACATAGTCATCCCCATTCTCTCCGAACCCAACACCTGGGGAAACAGCCACCTTGCAGTCGGTAATTAATTTTTTAGAAAATTCCAAAGACCCAAGATGTCTTAATTGCTCGGGAATTCTTGCCCAGACAAACATGGTAGCTTTCGGAGAAGGAACTTCCCAACCCGCCTTACCAAGACCATCAATTAATCGGTTTCGTCTGCCCTTATAAGCATCTCTTGTTGTTTTTACACACTCCTGTGTCTCATTCAGCGCGGTTATTGCTGCTATCTGTATAGGCTGGAAAATTCCATAATCAAGATAACTTTTCACCCTTCTTAAAGCAGAAATTATTTCTTTGTTGCCACACATAAATCCAACTCTCCATCCGGGCATATTGTAGCTTTTAGAAAGGGAAAAGCATTCCACCGCAATATCCTTAGCTCCGTCAACTTGAAGAAAACTCGGAGCTTTGTATCCATCAAAACATAAATCAGCATACGCAAAATCGTGGACAACAATCACAGAATGTTTCTTCGCAAGATCTAAAACTTGAGAGAAAAATTCCAAATCAACAGTTTGCGTAGTTGGATTACTAGGAAAGGATATAATTAAAACTTTTGGTTTAGGAGAAGTCTTCAGTCCCTTTTTAATATTATCGAGTAAGGCTTCATCGTCAATAGCATTAAACCTATTAACTTTTCCTCGTGCAATTAATACAGAATAGCTATGGATTGGATAACATGGATCAGGAACCAAGACGACATCTCCTGGTGAAAGCATCGTTAACATCAAATGAGAAATACCTTCCTTGGATCCCATGGTAACGATTGCTTCGTTCTCAGGATTCAAATCGACATCATAATTTCTCTTATACCAATTGCTAATTGCTAATCTGAGCTTAGGCAAACCTGCTGAGACAGAATAACGGTGATTTCTCCCCTCCACAGAGGACTCTAATAATTTTTCAACTATATGTCTTGGCGTAGGCTGGTCGGGATTCCCCATACCAAAGTCAATTATATCTTCACCTTTTCTCCTAGCTTGATATTTAAGTTCGTTAACAACCGAGAGAACATAAGGGGGGAGATCGTCCAAGAGGGAGAAATTATTGCTATTAATAGACATATTTTTTAAATATAATAAAGCTATATAAAGAATTGTAAACGTTCTAAGGGGTGATTTTGAGAAAAACTATATTGGACCTTCAATCGATGAAAGGTAAGAACGAACAAATTGTTGCTCTTACCGCTTATGATTTTCAACTTGCCTCAATTTTGGATAATATTTGTGATCTCGTCTTGGTTGGAGATTCCCTTGGAAATGTTTTTCAAGGAAATGAGACCACCTTGGGGGTTACACTCGATGATATTATTTATCATGGCAAAGCGGTTTCAAAGGCTATAAGTAATGCCCACCTGTGTATCGACATGCCCTTCATGACATATCAATCATCGATTTCTGATGCAATGACAAATATCGGCAGAGCTATAAGAGAAACTGGTGCTCAGTCCGTAAAATTGGAGATAAGCTTTGATACTTTGGATACTATTAAAAAAATCTCAAATTCTGGTATCCCTGTCGTAGCACATGTAGGATTATGCCCTCAATCATTCAACATTTATGGAGGATATAAGAAACAAGGTAAAAACAAATCCGAAGCGGAATATATTTACTCTCTTTCAAAAGAAGCTGCAAAGTTTGGAGCATCGATTCTAGTAATAGAAGGAATTCCAGATAATCTAGCAAGCAGAATAACTAAGTCTATTGATATTCCCACCATCGGTATTGGGGCTGGAAATCAATGTGATGGACAAATACTTGTTTCAGAAGATTTACTTGGAATTACACCTCCTCCTCACCCATCCTTTGTCAAAACCTATTCCAATCTGAGACAAGTAATCAAAAAATCTATTAGTAGTTATAGAAATGATGTTAAAAAAAAGAGATTCCCTTAAAATAATTAAATCTGCAAAAAAGATGCAGAGCCTTTCCGTCTCAATTAAAAAATCAAGAAAGAAAAAGATATCTTTCGTGCCGACGATGGGCGCTTTACACGATGGGCATTTATCGTTAATTAAAAAGGCCAAAAAAACAGGAGAAGTTGTAATCGTAAGTATATTTATAAATCCAACACAATTCTCTGAGAAAAAAGATTTGGACAATTATCCAAAATCGATTAAAGAAGATACACAAAAATTGAGAGCATTAAATGTTGACTATCTTTTTCTTCCTAACGTTAACGAGATTTATAATCCCGCCTTTCAAACTAAAGTTGTAGTTGGAGAGTTTCAAAAACATCTTTGCGGATTATATAGAAAAAATCATTTTGATGGTGTTACCACAATTGTATTAAAACTCTTTAATATCGTCGCACCTGATATAGTCGTATTTGGGAAGAAAGACTTGCAACAATTTATCATTATTAGACAAATGGTCAAAGAACTCAACATCAATATTAAATTAATCTGCCATAAAACAATTAGAGAAAAAGATGGTTTGGCTGTTAGCTCTAGAAATAAACATTTAAGTCCTCAACAAAGAGGGCTGGCAATAGAAATATACCAAGGACTTAAGTTGGCCAACAATCTTTTTAAAAATTCTAAAAATATTTCATCAAAAAGGATAATTCAATTGGTTCGTACCTTTTACAAAAAATCAGGAATAACCAAAATTGAATATATTGAAATAATGAATGCCAATCAAATGATTTATCCCAAAATTCCATCTAGAAAAGATTTTATAGCAGTTGCGGTCAAAATAGGTTCAACTAGATTAATAGACAATTTAGAATTTTAATTTAAAATAATTCTGATGGATCTGACTATTTTAAAATCAAAGATACATAGGGCAAACGTCACCGAGGCCAATTTGGATTATGAGGGCAGTATAACCATAGATAAAGAATTAATGGAAGCCGCATCCTTGGTTCCTCACGAACAAGTGCATGTCTTCAATCTTACAAATGGTGAAAGGTTTTTAACGTATGTTATAGAAGGTACAAAAGATACTGGAATCATCTGTACAAATGGAGCTGCAGCACACTGTGCCAGAAAAGGAGATTGTTTAATAATAGTATCCTTCATAAGTACCACCCGAGAAGAAGCTTTAAAATATGTCCCAAAATTTGTCTATGTAAATGCTGCAAACAAACAAGTAGATGCTGAAGTTATTAACGGAAAACTAGTCAGACTTTTAGAATAATTTAATACATTTACTTAAAAAAAATAATTTATTTAAGTACGAAGTTCAGATAAACAAAAAAAAATTGTGTTTATTCTCTTTTTAATTGACTTAATTTTTTTTAAAAGTTATAAGTAATCCAACGATCTTAATGGGAAAATTTGGATGAAAGCAATCATATTAGCTGCAGGGAAAGGGGAAAGACTTCAACCATACACAAAAGACATTCCGAAATGCTTATTAACTCTGGACAACCAAACAATTCTTGAGCATCAAATAAACCATTTAAAATCGTCCGAAATTGATGAAGTTAATGTTGTTGTAGGCTTTGCAAGAGAAAAAGTTGAAGAATTTCTTAGCAACTACGATTCGCTAGGAATGAAAATCAACACTATCTATAACCCATTTTGGGAATCCACAAATAGTCTTTTTTCGCTTTGGGCAGCTAGGTTTGAACTTGATTCCGATGTCGTTTTGCTAAACGGCGATGATGTTTTTGAGCTGGGCGCGCTTAAATTAGTACTTTCCAATCAAGATGAAATATGTGTACCGTTTAAAGTTAAAGAGCAATACGCATCTGAAGATATGAAAGTAAAGATTCAAAACGGGTTCTTGATGCATATCAGCAAGAATCTCAGTAATCCGTCAGGAGAATCGGTTGGCATTAGAGCTTTTAGGAGAGAGGGGGTTGACACACTAAGAAGATCCTTAGAAGAGGAAATAAGATCCGACAATTTCGAGAAAAAGTGGTATGCATCAGCAATTGAACGAATATTACGAAGAGGCCATAAAATTAGAGCTATTGACATAAAGGATTTATATTGGCATGACGTTGACTATCCCAATGACTTGAATCATGCAAAACTGAATATAAATAAAATAACTTCAAAAAAACCTAGTTCAAATTTACGAGTAGTGTAATACACATAAAATGCTTATAGTTCTTCTATGCAAAGGTCAGGGTGTAGATTCAGAGGAGCTAAGTTCATTTAATCAAGAAAAAGTTGCCGATATTAGCTTATTCGAGAGAACGCTGATAAATTTAGGTAGCGCAGGCTATAACGAAGCAATATTGATTTGTGAGAGCGACGCTCTTCCGTTAAAACAACTCGGTGAACGTCATCCTGGTTTTAGAATCCGAGCAGAAGCTTCATTGAATAATCTTCCTCAAGAACAAGATTTATTAATCATACAAAATAATGTCGTTATAAACAAAAAGCAGTTAACCAATCTACTTGAAACTATCGAAGATGAGAATGGTTCTTTTGTTGCTCATAACTCAGAGAACAAAGATTTAGGGATGTTATTTCTCAAAGAAAAAGATCAAGAAGCTTTCGATTCTCGTTCCATTAATTTAATTCAACTCAAAGAACTACTAAAGAAAAAGATTTTAATGGATCCGCCAAGAAAAATAACATTAAGTGAAATTGGAACTAGTGCATCAAGCGATTTCTTATTTAATCATATTAGTAAAAATGTTAGTGGTTGGATTTCGAAGAACATAAATAGTAAAATATCGATTCCTATTAGTAAAATCCTTGTTAAAATAAACTCCAATCCGAATTGGGTAACATTTTTTGTGGGCTGCATTGGAATATCATGCGGTTTTTTCTACGCATCAAACCTACCTTTGATTGGGGCCTTAGTCCTGCAATTGTCTACAATATTAGATCGCTGCGATGGAGAAGTCGCAAGAATTAGATTAAAAGAATCAAAATTTGGACAGTGGTTCGATACAGCCCTTGATCAATTATCCTACTTCTCAATGTTTTTAGGTATAAGCATGTGTGTCAATAATCCAAAATTTTTCGCCGTAAATCCTGAAATTATGATACTAAGACAAATCTCAATTCTGAATATTCTTTTATATATAATCTTCTTAACCACAATATTATTTTTTATGATTAGACGGACCAAAAATGGAAGTCTCGCATATTATCCTTCTGAAATAGATAAAATAACATCTATCGAGAGACGGTCTTTTTTTTATAGATTAATGGCAAAATTTCGTTTTTTATTAAAAAGAGAATATTTTTGTCCGGGCATGATATTGGTTGCCCTAATAGGATATGAGTTTGCAACAATAGCTAGCTTTACTCTTCTATTCTTTGGTTTAACACACCTTGTCTCCGATTTTCTAGAAGTAAGGAAAAAGATTGATATCACTTATTGAGCTTAATGAGGCAAAAAACTAGCAGGGAGATTATAAAAGTCCATGAAGATATCAGAAAAATTAAAGAATCGAAACTCATTTTCGAAACACCTTTTTAACAACTAAAAGAAAAATCCCAATGAATAATCCTAACAAAACTATTCTCGCTAATTGAGACCAAAAATTAAATTTAAAAATTATCGAATTGTCGCTCTGAACATCTTGGATTAACCAAGAGATAAATAAAATCGCCAAAAGAGCTGGCAGATAATATCTAAAGACTTGATTAAAAATAGTTGGAACCCTTATCATGCTACCTAAGTTTATAGTCCGTACATGGTCTCCAGGAGCAATATAAATTGTAAAAATTAAGATTTCCGTTAGAGCCAAAATAACAAGGAATATGGTTCCCGCCCAAAAATCAAATTCTTCTAAGAATCCAGGGAAGAATATTACGAATTGCGCAAAAATGAATACCACGAACATGACTAATCGTGAAGATCGTTTCTGGTAAGAATTTAGTTCTTCCGATACAAAAGTTACTACAGGCTGTAAAATCCCCACAGAGGATGTTAGGCCAGCAACAAAAAGCAAGAAAAACCAAGTGAAACCTATATAAGAACCAAATGGCAAGCCATCGAAAATAGCTGGCATTGCAATAAATCCAATTGAGAAAGCCCCAGATTGCGCAACTAGAACAGCTCCCGAGACTCCCAAAAATGCAACAGCGGCGGGTATTACGATAGATCCTCCGAAAACTACTTCAATCAGTTCATTGATTGACGCTGCCGTTAAACCCGAAAGCGCAATATCGTCTCCCTTCTTAACAAATGACGCGTAAGTAACTATGGCACCAAAACCTAGACTTAAAGTAAAGAAGACTTGCCCTGCGGCTGCTATCCAAACTCTTGGACTAAAGAGATAATCAAGATTCGGGGACCATAAGAAATTTAGTCCATTTATCGAATTTGAGACAGGTGTTTCCAGTGTAAGAACATAGACAACCATAAAGATGCTCATTATAAATAGTGCAGGCATAGCAATTTTAACAAATCTCTCAATTCCTTTTGATATACCCTTCGATATAATTTTGTAATTAATAAAAACTGTTAATAAAAAACACGAGTATGCAAAGAAAGAAGGGCTTAACATCGTTTTGCCGTTTTCCGAAGAGCCAATATAATCTGCAAAAGTAGATTTGAAAAAATTCATTTTCATTCCTATATCTGTCAATCCAGATTCGAAATTTCCAACTAGAAAATTCAAAGAATATCCCAGGGTCCATGACTCTATATATATATAATAAATTGAAATTATCAGTGGTATCCAAATTCCTAACAAGGAAAAAACTTGAATTCCTTTATCAACATTTAACACATTTGATATTCCAAAAGTAGTACCCTTCCCTAGTACTCCGGCATGCCTACCTATCCCCCATTCTATCCACATTAGAGGTATACCGATTAATATAAAACAGATGATATAAGGCAACATAAATGCCCCGCCACCATTTTCAGCAGCCTGCACCGGGAATCTCAAGAAATTGCCTAAGCCTACTGCATTACCTGCCATCGCTAGAATAAGGCCGTATTTGCTAGACCAAAAATCTCTACCATTTTTTTTCTCAGACATCTAACAAACTAATCCTATATGAACATTCTTGACAAATTATTTTTTAAGCTTATCTTATAATTCTTCGGAGTTCTATATGGCTAACACAGTTCCTTCAAAAAGTAAGAAAAAAACAGCATCCACATCACAAAATAAGTCCAATAAGAAGGCTAAAGTCGTGGAACAGTTCAACGCTACTTGTTCCAATAAAAAATTGTCAGCTAAGTTCAAGAGAGAGATAAAGAAAATTCTTACTAATATGAAAGAAGAAATCTTGGAAGATATCACAAAAATAATTAAATCCGAATCAGATCATCTTAAATATGATGTCGGAGACTTCTACGATAGTGCATCAAATGATAGAGAAAGAGACCTTTTGTTGTCCCTCAATCAGAGAGATAGACAAAAATTGATTATGATTGAGGATGCTATAAAAAGAATTGACAACGGCACATACGGAAAATGTCCTTATGGTAATGAAGTTCTCGACGAAGAAAGATTAAGAGCTATGCCATTTACCCGCTATTGTGTTTCATGTATTGAAGAAGACGGAGGATTTACAAATGGTGATTTTTAAATTTTCTAATTTTATCAGCACTCGGACTATATATAATTCCCTCTTCCGTTATAATTCCAGTTATTAATTTTCTAGGTGTTATATCAAATGCTGGGTTTCGAACTTTTTTTGCCTTTGAGACAATATTCTTTCCAATCGACAGCAATTCATTAGGGTTTCTTTCTTCGATTGGTATGAGCGCCCCATTTCGGGAAGAAAAATCAAAAGTTGACACCGGAGCAGCTACAAAGAAGGGTATTTTGTGAAATTTTGCAGCTATTGCAAGTTGATAAGTTCCTACTTTATTTGCGGTATCTCCGTTGCTAGCAATCCTATCCGCTCCCACAATAACTAAACTAATCTTCTCGTCTTTCATAATATGAGAGGCCATTGAGTCAGAAATTAAAGTGCAATCAACATTGTCTCGTTGACACTCCCAGATTGTCAGCCTTGAGCCCTGAAGTAACGGCCGTGTTTCAGTTGCGAAAATTCTTAGTCCATGTCTAACTTGATTAGCAAATTTAATAACACCTAGCGCAGTACCAGGCCCCGTTGTAGCAAGAGAACCAGTATTGCAGTGGGTTATTATTTTATAATTATTTTTTATAAGCTTTGCACCCAGAGACGAGAGTCTGAGCGAAACCTCCTTTTCTTCTTCGTAGAGCTTTAAGGCTTCTTGCCTAAACAATTTCAATAGAGATTCAAAAGGAATTTGTTTGTTATTATTTAATTCTATAATTTTCCTAAATCTGTTTACCGACCATGGCAAATTAACAGCCGTAGGACGAGCAGATTCAATTAAATTCAATCTTAATAAAATTTTTTCGGCACGTTGTTTAGAACTATCATTTTTCAATTGTTTTAAAGCAAGATAGGAAGCGAAGCCTCCAGCGACTCCAATAGCAGGTGCTCCCCTAATGCTTAATTTTTGTATAGCATAAATAATTTTTCTAAAATCCTTCGTTTTTACATATTCTTCTTTGAATGGCAATTTGGTTTGATCGAGTATGTAAACTACATCGGAAGCGCTAAGTCTAATTATTGGTTTCATCAAATTTCATCTAAGTCATCTAAAAACGGAGAATTGGGGAATTTGGATTTGTATGAATTCCTTAAATCTTCAATTGAAACGTCATTGCTCTTATCCTTTGCTAGACAAAGAATCTTAAGGTATTGGGTCTCATAGCTATTTTCAACTAGGTCTGAAATAAATACGCTTGCATTGTCTATTCTACTACATGCAGAACCAAATTCTCCCTTTTCGATATAGAATTTAGATATATAAATTGTTCTCTTTAAAATAAATTTTCGTGCCGTGTTGTAAATTTTATCCGTTCTTTCCATAAATTCACTATCCAAATAAGATTGTGGTAGTGAATTATAAAGTTCAATGATTTTTAGCGAAGGACCCAAATCCAAATCTTTGTTACGAATCAACTTAGAGTAAGAAAGAAAAATCATAAACTGTGCGTAATTGATTTTTGGATGATTGGTTTGGTTTTTTATAAATTCATTATATTGTTGTACTGCCAGTTGATACCTTTTTTGCTTATACGCAATATCGCCATGTAAGACATAGGCTTCCCGAGTATACTCGGAATATGGATATCGTATTTGCAGTGTGGTCATTAGATGCTCAAGTTTCCCGTAATCCGTACCCCCTAAGATAAGATATTTTCTTTCTTTGTTAATTTCCGCAATTATCGTATCGTATAATTCTTTATCGGTCCCTTTGAGAATTATGACCTTGCTGGTACAAGAGAAAAGAAGCGAAACTGAAAAAACAAGTAAAATTAATCTAGAAAACATAAATGCTATAATATTTCGCAGGGATTTTAAAGTCAAGGATAAGAAAATGACTAATTTTTTAGACTACATAGAGATTGAGATTATTTCGGGTAATGGTGGGGACGGAGTCGCATCATTTAGGCGTGAGAAATTCATCCCCTTTGGAGGTCCAGATGGAGGTGATGGAGGTGATGGAGGTAATGTAATATTCCTTGGTACAAAAGATATGAGGTCCTTAAGAGATTTTAAAAGTAAACGATCTTTTAAAGCAAAAAATGGGAGAAGTGGTAGCTCAAGTAAAAAATTTGGAAAGAATGGAGAAGATGTAATTATAAAAGTGCCTCTAGGAACTGAAGTTATGAACTTGAGAAACAAAAAAAAATTAGCTGATATTGTTCAGGATGGAGACAGAGTTGAAATACTTCAAGGTGGCAGAGGTGGCCTTGGTAATGCAAATTTTAAATCATCCACCAACAGAGCACCTAGAAAATTTACTGAAGGGAAAAAAGGGATTCGTGAAAGAGTAAGTTTGAATTTGAAAATAATATCTGATATCAGCCTTGTTGGTGTTCCAAATGTGGGCAAATCTTCCATTATACAAAAAATAACAAATTCGAAAGCCGGTATAGGAAATTATGCTTTTACAACATTAGATCCTAATCTCGGTGTATACAAATCTCAAGATGCCGATATTTTAATAGCAGATATCCCTGGATTGATTGAAGGTGCTCATGTGGGTAAAGGCTTAGGGCATAATTTTTTAAAACACATTGAGCGATCAATGTCGCTAATAGAAGTTTTGGATCTTTCGTGTAGCAATATTGATGAATTAAAAAAACAGCACAAAGTCTTTTTAAATGAATTGTTAATGTATAACAAAAAATTAAAAAACAGAATAAAATTAATAGTTTTAAACAAGATTGATATATGCTCTTTTAAAAGCGATATTAAAAAATTTACTGGAATAAAAAGTGTACCAATTATTTCAATAAGCTGTGTTGAGAATTTTCAAATTAACGAACTCAAGAAGGCGATAGATGCAATCTAAATCTTAATTAAATCTTTTATAAATCTTAATCTATTTCGAGCCCTCATAATACTTTCTCCGATTAAAAAGTTATTAATTCCAAGATTATAAAGATTGTTTATATCGCTTTTAGACTCAATTCCGCTTTCGCTTACTAGCAAACCACCCTTAGGTATTTTCCTAGCTAGGCCGACAACATTTTGATAATCGACCTTGAAGTCAACTAAATCTCTATTGTTGACACCAAAAATTTTGACTCCCGCTTTAATTCCTTTTTGAATATCTTCTTTGTCATGAACCTCATATAATACGTCTAAATTATATTCTTTTGATATACTTAGGAAATCTTCTAATCTTTTTTGCTCCAAAATTCTTCCTATTAGTAGTATCGCATCCGCTCCGTACCATTTTGATTGAACTATTTGATATTCATCCAAAATAAAATCTTTTCGCAACAAAGGTATCGTAGTGACAGCTCGAACGGAATTTAAATATTCCAGTTTTCCTTCAAAAAATTTCTCGTCAGTCAGAACAGAAATTGCTCGAGCTCCAGCTTGTTCGTAATCATATGCTAACTCAACGGGTTTAAAATCTTCAAGGATAACCCCTTTGGAGGGAGAAGATTTTTTTATCTCAGCAATAATATTAATAGAATCCTTTTTTGATAGGGCCACATAAAAATCTCTCTTTTTTTCTTCTAAGTTTTCCTCATTGTTTATTTTTATTAGCTCTTCTAGGTTCGAAAGAGGTAGATTCTTCTTTTGGAGCTCAACTTCTTCTTTCTTATTTTCGACTATTTCGTCCAATATATTCATATTAAAAATTTATAATTTTTGATAGATTATTCTTGATGTCTCCCGAAGCCAGGGAAGATTCAACAATTTTGCATCCTTCTTCTATTGAATTAACTCGGCCGTATATATACAGGGCCGCCCCAGCATTCATCTGGCATATAATTTTCTCGGGATCATCGTCTCTCCCGGAATGAGGAAAATCCGGATTAATTTCTCCACTTAAAATCCTAAGTGCCGCTTCTTTTGATTGCTCGACTGAATCTATTACGGAATTGGCATTTTGATTACAAGATATGTAACCAAAATCATTTGGATGAATTTTATATTCTTTAATTTTACCGTTATCCACTTCCGCAATATAAGTATCTGCGCAATTCGAAATCTCATCCATTCCATCAGTACCGTGAACAACCAAAGCCTTTTCGGTACCTTGTTTGATTAGAGCATTAGCTACAGGAATCATGAGACTTCTATCGTACACACCCAAAAGCTGTTTTTTTGGTCTCAAAGGATTAACTAATGGACCTAAAATATTAAATATGGTCCTTGTTTTAAGCTCTTTTCTGATATGCGCAACATTTTTCATAGATTTATGGAAATTGGGTGCGTACAAGAAGGATAAATTTTTATCATTTATTGATTCTATTGCACCTTCAATAGAATCGTCAAAGTGTATACCAATGGCTTCAATCAAATCAGCGCTTCCTACTTTGCTAGAAACCGAGCGATTACCATGTTTGGCCACTTTTACACCCATGGCGGCTAAAATTAATGATGATATCGTTGATACATTGATAGAAGATTTAGAATCACCTCCGGTTCCGCATAAATCAATTATATCAAGCTTGTGATTGTAGCTTGATTCGTACCCTAAATTATCTAACAGCACACTAGAAGCTTGATAAATTTCTTCTGGTGAAGGCTCTTTGGCTTTGAGTGCAAGAAGAAAGGCTTTGCACTGAGAGTCTGAAAGCTCACCCTTCATCATCTCTGTGAAGACAAAATTGATTTCTTTCGCTTCGAGATCTATCCCATCAGACAGTTTTTCGATTACTTTTTCAATCATTGCAAAGCTCTTTTCGAAATCGAATCAAGTATTCCGTTAATAAAACTACAGGACTCGTCAGAACTATACTTCAGTGCCAATACGATAGCTTCCTTGATACTGACAGGAACAGGTATTCCTCTCGAAAAAAGTATCTCAAATACCGCTATTCTCAATATATTCAAATCTACAGAGTTAATTCTCTCAAATCTCCAATTCTTAATGCTTTGACCTATTTGATCATCTATAGGTTTAATGTTCTTTACGCAACCTCTGATAATCTCCGTGGCTTTGTTTTTAATTATATTTCTTGTAACAATTTTACGTGAGTTCGCAAACAAATCTCGTAGTATCTTATAAAAATTTGTATCATCGTTGTTGATTTTTTCGTTTGAATTATAACTCCTTAGAAAGAGTTTAAAACTATCCTCCCTGCCCGCCTTCGATAC
>PCAG01000028.1 GCA_002730475.1 Spirochaetales bacterium
AGCCCATTAACGAAAGCAAAACGTGAACCAACAAAAGATTAATCAAATAACCTACAATCACATTAGTCGCGCTTTCTGCTGCGTGGATTCTATTCATTTAGTTTGCTTGCCCTTTCTGCCCTTTAGCAGCCTGCTTCATCTTGGACACCCTACAGGATTCGATGACTTTTTCATCTTCAAACCAATAGTCAACTGCCTCAAGAGACTGACACCCCTTATCGGTTCTAACGTAGGACCACCTTTCTCCATTGTCGTTAGAGGCATCTGGCTTCCAAGAAGTGTCGGGCTGAGTTTTTCCAGATTCCCTCTTATCGATCCAGATATCAGAACCCACAAAAGAGGAGAAGTGAATTTCGCGAAACGGGCAAATCATGAGCGGTCTTTGTTTAAAAAACCAAAAATTGTATTTAGCTTGGCTTATTGGCAGCCCTGAATACTCATCCTGACTGTAGTTCCTCCTCTCAAACTTGTGTCCAGACCAGCGCATATTGTCTTCAGATTTAATTATGTCACAGACATCTCTGACACAAAAAAATACAAACGTGCTAGGGATATCAACGAGATGAAGGATATGGGACATAGTCGGAGCCTGAACAACAACTCTTCTGTTAGCTTTAAGGGTGTTTATAAAGTGACTCTCCAGATAAAAATCAAACTCCAGTTCATCTACGTATCGGCGCTCGAGCTTCTGGCTAAGAAATTGAGAAGTCAAATTGGTGCCAGATCTTTGGGGGCCAGAAACGACGATCCTCTCAAAGGACCTAAGGAGGTCAAAGTCAATCTGAGTGTGAGATGATATAGCTTGTCTCATATTTCAATCTGCCACTTCAGAATGTTCCATATCTTCAAGTTAAGCTCTAAGTCCACTAGAGCATCATGCAGTCTTTGATAGTCGTGCTCTATTTTGTTTTCTTTGCCTAGGGCCGTTAGGCTAGCTTTAAGCCCTTTTTTTCTCGTATGGTATATCTTGTATTGGTAGGCTAATAGGTCTTCGTCAGAGGAGTAAGGGAGACCAAGCTTTATACCTTTGGCTATTGAGAAAGTATCGATTATTTTTCTAGGTAGCTTTCGATACAAGTCTACCTTGTTAAACTCTTTATACAAAATCCTGAAAAGGTAAACATCAAAACCAAGAAGGTTATGCCCAACAATATAATCACAAGAGGAAAGCCACTTTTCAACCTCTTCAAACGCAGACTTAGGGGAAACTCCTTTCTCTTCAAGTTTTTTGGGGTTGAATCTGGTAATGTCTGCCGCCTCTTTTGATATTTTAATATCTGTGTCCCATTTTATGTAAATGTCTCTAGAGTCAACAATTTTGTCGCCATTGACTTTGAGCATGGCTATTTGCCAAGGAACATTGTTGCACCTGTTTAAGCAAAGATTCATTGTCTCGCAATCAATAAAAACAAGCTCCTTGCTTTTATCGTATCTTAGAAGATGTTCGTCCAATTAAATTGCCTCCTGCCAGCTTTCAAAACAAAACTCCTCAGAGCACATATGATCCAAGTTCGGTTTGTTTAAAGTAGTCCTCTTGTTAATGCATTTAAAAGTTAAATAACTAATAAAATCCAATCTTTTGCAATAAAAAATACTTTTAACCCTCTCAATGTCATGAGCGTTTTTGCAATAAGACTCAACTTTATCAGACAGAGTCTCATCAAAAGGCAACTCATTATCTTCAATAAAAAACTTAGGCTCGCAAAACGAAAAGTCTGGCACAAAAGATCCACCATTTAAAAAGTTGCTAAAAAGAAACGAGTCATAGAAGGGAATACAGATCATTAAATCCCTGTTATTCCAGTGCTCTTTAAGCTTAGGGATATCTATTCTGGGTTCATAGTAAAAGCCATCTTTGGAAGCTTCGCCGAAAATCTTAACCAAGGTTTTGTAGCCTTTTGTGTTCTTGCAGAAAATAACAATTTTGCTGTTAGAAGATCGTGACTCCTCATTTTTTTTAAGCATATCAGAACAAAGAGTAACTCTTAATCCAAAAATCAATTTCAAGCCAATTTCTTTAGAGCTCATATAAGCCTCAAGAAACCCGCTCATTGAGTCGTCGACTAGGCAGACTTCTTCTAGGCCAGCCTTTTTGCTCATCAAGAGAATTGAATCCTCGGCTTTGTCAGAATCTTCCAGTATGGAAAGATTTAGAATGCTCCTGCCTATGGAGTAGTGGCTTTTAAAAAGGGGCGTCATTCTAGAAACTAAACGGGTCTTTAAACGAGGGCTCTTCCTTGTTCGTTATGTCGGAAAATGGATCAGAACTGTTCGTGGATCTTGGTTCTCTTTGAATGAAATGCCTAGGGCAACCATTGTATCTTCCCGTCTCTACTTTTTGGCCGTCCTTTACGTCAAAGTCTTCTTTTAGGCTTTTAGATATTACTTCCCCATCCTCGCCAATAAGAGAATAATAATTATAAGGCTCGAGATAGGGGCACTTCCAAGAGCCAATCTTGCACATCCATTTATCTTCATCGTGGTCAGCCGCGAATCTCGACACAGCTACTTTTTCTGTATAATTATTAATTATCGAAAAACAATGCTCTAGGTAATATTCAAAGCCCTCTAAATCCTCGTCCGAAAACTCAACCGTCTGAGATGGGCTCCTTGGATGCCTTAAAAATAAAAACTCTACAGTAGGCTTGTAATCTGGCCACTCTCTCTTAGCTGCCAATGAATAAGCCATCCCCTGCATGCTTGAGGAAAGTTCTTTTTTGGAAAATTTATTTTTACTGCTTTTATAGTCTATGATCTTTACTGTTTTAGTCTTATCGTAGACGGCTGGTTTGTCTATGAAGCCTCTTATTTTATATTTTGGGGAAGAGTTCTCTATCAAAAACTCATATTCTGGCTTGTCTATTCTCCCTCCTTTGCACATGTAGTCGTGGGAAAGGCCAAGGACTATCATCTTATCCATGAGGTCGTAATTGACTTGACTGTCCATGGGAAGATCGTGCTTGATCCTGTCGCGTTTCAGCTTCGTCAAAACAAGCCTAGCTACCGAAGGGGAACAAGCAATGCTGCCTCCTAAAACTATCGCATCGTAATGTAATCTATGCTTATCGGCAAGTAGGATCTCAAAAATCAAATGACAAATAGTGCCTCGTAAAGCGCCTTCGTTTTGTCTTTGGGGGATCTTTAGGTGGTAGTTGCACCAGTAAGACCAAGTACACGTTTCTAGAGTTTTAATTCTGGAAGCGGATAATATTCTCTCTCTTTCTTCCTTCATTTCCAATCTGGCCCGTTCATCCAGCAAACTAAAGAGTATCTTTTACCTTTTGTTATTGGATAGACCTTGTGCTGTAATATTGAGGGGAACAATATGGCGTTGCCTTGACCTTTCGGGCAAGTTATATCTTCTCCTCCACAGTTAAGAGCAAAATCTCCGCCTTCAAACGTTGTGGGGTCGGAAAGGAGGACGGCGATGGTCATCTTTCTGCCCATTTTTTCCCCACCGATATCCATATGGTAATCGTAATGAGAGCCTTCCCCCTCATACTCTGTAAACTGCATGGACTCAAGAAAACCATCAAGATCCAAGTTCCAAACCTCGTTAGCCTCAAGGCAAAGTCGTTTCAGGGCGTCGAATATCCATAGACTATCGGTAGCAGGGGGAATCCATCTAATAGTACTTTTTCTGAGTAAAGGGTCTTTAGAGAAAGTTGTGCCCTCCTCCTGAGGAAACTTCTTGCACAAAGAAATAATATCAGAGCACTGATCAGCAGTGAACTCAGAGTTGAACCAATAGTAATCAAGCAGATTGCCTGTCTTCCTCTTTGCGAAGGATTGTAAGGCTATATGTTCCTCGTTGCTCAGCGGTTCCCCCGCGGGAAGGTCAACGTCGATTATGGGTTGTTCTTTCATAGGTTCTTAAAAAACAGCTCTATTTCAGAATGAGGCATCTCACCAAAATCATTATATTTTTCTAAAGTGCAGACCTTGACTTGGCTTGGGTCAAAGTATTTTAGGAGCTTCTTCTTTAGTTTTTGTGAAGCAGCGTTTCCAGCGCCCGAAGAGTTGGCGTCATTGTTAAAACAAATATATATTTTTGTAGGGTCAACCTTGAGCAAAGTGTTCAAGCATGGAACGCTAAGATCCAGCCCAAAAGAAACTAATGAATTCTTAATTCCGCAGTCCCACAAAGCTAGCATATCGCCGATGCTTTCGATAACAACTACAGTTTTACTCTCAACAATCGATTCGTAGTTCAGTTGAAGAGGGTACCTCCAACTGGACTTATCGCCTATGTGTTTCCATTTTGGCCTAGACTTGTTTTCTTCATTATTAAGTAAGTCCCTGCCTGAAAAGCCAACTATTTGGCCTTTATAATTTTTTATTGGAAAAACATATCTGTCTTTCATCTTTCCAGCCGCAACCACACCTCCTCCAAACTGTTTAACGGTCTCTTCTGAGACGCCCCTGTTAGTCCAATAGGTGTGATCTTTTATTAACGCTGACAAGTGGTCTTCTGAAAAAATCCTTTGCTCTCTTATTTTAGACTTGGTAGCGGACTGAGCCTTGCTTAAGTCGATCTTTCCGCTAAGCCAGCTTCTTGCTTCGCTTACGTCTTTTAGATTAAGCGTTATTTTGACTAAGTCTTCGAGTGGGCCAGAAATAGACTCCTTAAAATCAGTAAAAAAACCCGTATCCTTCTTTACCCTTAAGACGGTCTCGTTGTCGCCATCTCTGTAAATGGCGCTCATCCTGAACTCCTTGCCCAAGTCTTTAATATTGGTGTACCCAATATGCTCAAGTATTTCTCTTATGTCTTGGCTCATAGTAGTTCTCCGTCTGCTTCGCTAGAATCGTCTAGGTCGTGTATCTCCCTCGCGGCCTCGACGACACTCCTTAAGGAACCTTGCTCTTTTATATCGAAGTTATCAACTTCAAAATTCAAATAGTTGTTAGCATATTTTTCTGAGCCATCTTCAGTTGTCCTTTTAATTAAGTCGTGGTGTCCTGCTGCATCCTTGCCTTGAAATCGCGTCTTCAAAGGTATGAGTTTATGCGTTCCGAATTGTTCTCCGTCTAACGCTATCTCGTCAATTGTCTTTCTTCTGAATATTGCCACAAAGCTAGCAAACCATTGCAATCTGTCTGAAAGCGAAATGGCCGAAGCGTCATCGACCAAATCAGACGCCTTTCTGTTGAAGGTTTCTCCGGCCCTGTTCATTTGCATAGCTGTGACTATTGGACAGTTTATTTCCTCAGATATCTTTTTCAGCCTATCTATCTTGTTCCCGATGGCTTGGTGCTCCGCCCAATTGTACCCAACCTTTTCTCCTGTAAGCTTCACGTAGTCGTAAGCAATTAAACATCTCTCACCTCTTCCTACCTTAGAGTAGTACCACCTTCTTATGATTGAGCAAACTTCATCAATGGTTTTGTTCCCAACGTGATAATGAAAATAGTTATAGTTATTTATTTTCTTAAAGGCCGCTCTTGTCTTGTCGACCATTTCTTGATTGTTTCTCCACTTGCCCGTCTCAAGATGCCACACAGGAACGCCGGATAAAGATGCCGTCATTCTAAACTGCATTTCTCTGGTGCTCATCTCGGTATCAAGAACTAAAACTTTTATTCCGTTAAGAAGTGAGGTCTTGAAGGCCATGTCGTTTATCCAAGTGGTTTTGCCTTGAGCTGGCCTAGAAACAATCGCGTATATGTTAGCGGGCTTTAGTCCGCCAAATAACCTATTGAACTCTGGATAAGGAGTTTTTAGACCAGACTCTTCTTCGGGGTTGTTGCCGGTTTCCTCAACCAGCTCCTCGACACCATCAAATAAATTAACTGGCTCATCAGAAAAAGAATAGCTATCGATTTTTTCAGAGTGTATCCTGTCAACAGAACTAACTATGGTGTCGACGCTATCTGCACCAGAGGACTTAACATAGTCTTTAATTTTGTCAGCGTTTTCGACTAAGTCTCTTCTTATTCTCAGCTTCAACAACTCCTGACATGAGTCGATCAGTCCTTTGTTGGATATTTGGGTAAAACAAAGGTTTTCTATGTAGTCATAGATATTAATGTCATCTTTAAAAGAAATACCTAAGTTTTTTATTTTTTCTGAAACTACTACCTTATCTACGTTATTGCCGGACAGTATCAGGTTCTTAACGACAGAAAAGATAGTGCCATGAGTCGGCTGAAAAAAATCATCTTCATTAACGAATCTATCGATTTCGTATAGAGACTTGGGGTTTCTAATTAGCCCGCCAAGCACGTGCCTTTCTATTTGAAGAGAATACAACTCCATCGAACAATGGATTCTAAACTACGCTTTCGAGCTAGTCAAGTTAAATCAACCCTTCTTCCTCGTCCTCTGGGTCAAATTCTTCTTCTTCAAACTCTTCTTGGCTTTGATCCTCCAGTATTGCGGCTATGTTAGAGAAAGTAGCTTTATTATTAAGCTCGTCAATGACTTCCGTCCAGTTCTTGGCATAATATTGCAAGGCTAAAGCAGCAGTTGAATCATCGAAACGGCTATGAACGATAGGGTCGCCAGCCTCATTCAAGGTAAAAAGAATAAATCCACCTTTAGAGCACTCGTTAATCTGGGCCAATATAGCCTTTGGAAACTTAAACCCTGACATAAATGTAATTACACTATCACAAGACTAAATCGAACTTATCATAAAAAAACTTTTTAGACAAAATATCAACCTCGTCTTCTAAGACCTCAACTAATTTGATGTTATTCATTTCTAGCCATTGATGTTTTTGGTTGTCTCTTTTTATTGAAGCTAAATACTTCATTCTAGAGTTGGCATGAAAAAACTTGTTAAAAGAATAATGCTGCTTGCCCTGAACTTCTACAGCAACTTTTCTTGTGAAGTTTATCATGTCAACTTTTAGTCTAGTTCCAAAAACAGGAAACTCTTCGAAGCAGATATGGTTTCTCCAGTAAGGAGCTAAAAATTGCTTAACTTTAAACTGTACTTTAGATCTGCACTTTTTGTTCCAATTGATTCTATACTTAACTACATCCTTACCGACGAGTCTGCCATTTACATTGTACAGCTTCAAAGAAAATTAGTTTCCGCTGCTACCAAAGCCCCCATCACCTCGTTCAGAAGAAAATAGATCCTTCTCGCTATCAACTTCCTCCCATACAACATCGTGGCACTTCTCTATAATCAACTGAGCCACCCTATCACCCTCGCCGTACTCAAAGTCCATGTAGCCGAGATTATGTAAAACAACACCAACTTCTCCTCGGTAGCCAGAGTCTACGACCCCTGCTAAAACATCTATCCCATGTTTTACAGCTAGACCAGAACGAGGAGCAATTCTGCCGTAGTATCCCTCGGGAATAGCTATAGATATCCCTGTATTAATTATTCCTCTAGTTCTTCCTTCTATCCTTCCGTAGACAGCGGAATACAGGTCGTACCCTGCGTCTGTATCGTTTGACCTAGTGGGTATTCTAGCCTGTGATATTAGTCTGTTTATTTTTATGTTCATATTATTTCGAAAAAGCCTCTAAAATATAATTATATAAATACTTTGAAAGTTTTTTATTTGACGTTAGATACTTTCTAAACTTCTCAATCCCTTGGTGCTGTTTTTCATACTCGATCTTATTTTTGTCGAAGTCCGCGCACATTTCATCGGAGAAAGCGATCCAAGGGCCTTTGGTTGATATGCAGTGAAAAGCCGTCATTACATCTATAACCTCTTGCTCTGTCCAGACGCTTTCGCCGTTCTTCCTGAAGTACTTGATTGGGTATCTGACTAAAGACCCAGTCTTTTCGTTTGGGGTTTTTCTTAAAATGACTCTGCAAAAGTGGCCAACTATACCCTCCTTGCCTTGGTCATCTTTTTCTTTGATGAAGTCGGCGCTATATCTAGGCTGAAACTCTAAAATCCAATCACTATAATGGAGAAGCGCGTTTCCTCCTGAAGCGTTTGTGAGTCTGGGGTCTCCCTTATCATAAGGATTTATTGAAACCTTACTTCTAACTTGACTAATCAGAAATAAAATGTGACCGCCCACACTAAGGCTAAGCGCAATCTTTCTTAAAAAATCAGAACTAAGAGTAGACCCTCCGGCAACTTTATTGGATTCCTCGAAAGGCCTATCCAAATCAGAGTGTCTAACTAAAGCATCCATCGAGTCTATGATGAACAGATATTTGCATCCCGTTGGGTTGTCCTGCACTAAATGCCTAAGGAAATTTAAAACGTGTTCGTAAATGTTCGTCTTTCTAACGCACCATTTGCCTTCAGAGGTGTCCACTCCTGCCCTCTCGATCATTTCTTTAGAGAGCCTGCCCTCCGCCTTAACGTAGACAACCATGCTGTTGTCCATTTTTTGGAAGTTCCTAGCAAAAGATAACGCACACGAGGTCTTTCCGCCTTCTGCCACGCCAGAAGCTCTTATGACAGAGGGCCTAAGCCCTCCGGACATTTCCATGTCTAACAAAAGACTGCCGCTAGAGACAACATAATCAATTTCTTCGGCGAAGTCATTGTGGTATTCTTTGTTGTCCGATAAATACTGCCTTATTTGATCGGCTGGGTTCAGTCCTACTACGTTACTTTTCTTCTTTTTTGCTGCCATTTTTTATAAAATCAAAAACGCTATTTGGATTAGGTTTATTTATTATTGCGTCGTTCCCGACCTTCTCTTCGCTTAAAGTGTACGATTGCCTTTCCTTGAGACTGAAAGCCTTAATTTTTTCTCTAGACTTAAGGGTCTTTATAATATTTGGCTTAACCAGATTAGCTAAAGTATAAACCTTCATATCGTCGTAGTTACAAATAAGCCACTTCCAAAACTCTATGTCTGGAAAAAAACCTATTAGGATTTTAGCTTGTTTATTTTGGTGAAAGAAATTTGTCTTCTTGCGGTCAACTAGCAAGTTTTCCATCAAGTAATGACGCTTGTCTTTTTCATTCACAAAAGGTAGCTTACAGGCTACTTTATCTTATGTCAAGGGAAATCTACAACAGATCAACACCACCATTTACGTCATAATGAACCATCCTTTTAACTAGGTCGGGAAAAGAGATCTCAGGCTTCCACCCTAGCTCCTCTCTGGCCTTGGTCGAGTCTCCATACAGTAAATTAATTTCAGCTGGACGATAAAAATCCTTATTAACTTCAACAAGCTCTAATCCTTGGAAGTTCTTAAAAACAGCTTTTTCGCCCTCGCCCGACCATTCTCCAGATATTCCAGCCGCTTGAAAAGCTAAATAAACGAACTCTGAAATTTCATGAGTTTCGTTGCTAGACAAAACATAGTCTTTTGGTTTGCTTTGATTCAGCATAAGCCAAACCCCCTTAACGAAGTCTTCCGAGTCAGACCAGTCTCGCTTGGAGTGTATGTTACCAAGCTGAATCGGATCAAATAACTCTTCCCTGTCTAAACAGTTTTTTATTCTAGCAACTCCTTTAGTGATTTTCCTAGTTACAAATTCTTCTCCCCTTCTAAGCCCTTCGTGATTAAATAAAAGACCAGCGCAAGCGTACAAGTTATAAGAGTCTCTATAAACCTTAACTAAGGCCCTAGCGGCAACCTTAGAGGCTCCATAAGGGCTGACTGGTCTTGAGGGATGCTTCTCGTCCTGTGGAGAATAAGCGACATCTCCAAACTCTTCGCTAGAACCCGCTTGGTAGAACCTACAAGAAGGAGCGTAGAGTCTGATAGCGTCAAGCATGTCTAAGACGGCAGTAGCGTTAGTGGCAAAAGTTTGCCTAGGGAGGTCCCAGCTACTCCCAACGAAACTTTGGGCTGCAAAATTAATAAAGTAGTCTGGCTGAAGGTCCCTTACAACTCTAGTGATGCAAGATGAATCAGTGATATCTAAGTTTATCAAAGAAAAATCATCATTACCTTTTAAGTGTTCAATGTTGTCGTGGTTTTCAACGCTTAACCTTCTGGCCCCGCCAAATATGTGAGCCTCGCCGTCAGGAAACAGATTTAGAAGGAAGTCTGCCATGTTACTGCCGTCCTGCCCTGTGACGCCGGTAATCACTACTGTCGTTTTGTCTTCTTTCACTTTTTTAATTTCGAGCGCCGAATCTAAGCTTGATATTTTCATGAAATGTTTATGGTAAATTAATAAGTTTCTTATATTCAGGTATCCATTTATCAACGCTTTGTGTCGGAGCCCAACCAAGCTTCTGCCTTATTTTGGAGTTGTCGGCAAGCGTAGCTTTAGGTTCTACTTTAGGGTCTAGATGCTGTCTATCTCCGCCAATTAAGTCAGCTATACGATTCACACTACAGTTGTCGCCGTTCCCAACGTTGAAAACTTCATAGTCACCTAGTCCGTCTGTTGTCGCTGCTAATATGTTAGCTCTTACGACATCGTTTATGTAAGTGAAGTCTCTAGTTTGCTCTCCGTCTCCAAATATCGTAATTTTTTCATCATACTTCCTTTGGTTAAGGAAGATACCGATAGCGGTAGCGTAAGCTCCCCCAAGGGGCATCCCTTCCCCGTATACGTTGAAATATCTCAAAGAGACCCCCTTTATATCATAAAGCTGAGTAAACAGCTCCAAATACTCTTCCCCTATCTTTTTTTGTAAACCATAAGGGCTTTGGGGAGAAAGTCGATGGCTTTCTGAAGTGGGTAGTTCGGCATCTCCATAAACAGAAGAAGATGAACTAAAAACAACTTTTTTGACTCCTGCATCAACGCATGCTTTAAGTAAATTAACCGTACCATGAACATTAGTGTGGTCAAAAAGAACAGGATTAGCTATAGAAGGCTGAACTCTAGCTTTAGCAGCCAAATGAAAAACAGCATCAGCTCCTTCCAAGAATTTACCATAAAAAGATGGTTTTGCGATGTCGCACTGAATAAAGCCACATTTATCAGACCAAGGAGGAGATTGGACGCTTTTAGAAGAACAATCATCTATAACAAAAACATCGTGGCCTTCTTTCACAAGAGTGACTGCCACATGTGTACCTATGAAGCCAAAGCCTCCTGTAACTACGTATTTCATTTTAATATAAAGTCTAAATATTTGTCTGTCTGAACGTTTAAAAATAAATTAAACTCCAGCTTTATCTTATTATAAAGAGTTTCATGGTTTTCGACAACTTGTTTTAAGCAAGATTCGAAATCACTAACATCCCGTAAACCGCGTCCATATCCGGAGGTCAAATAGCAATCGCCGCTATCTTCTTGAAATATAATAGGCAAGCCAGAGGCAACCCCTTCAAGCTTATGCATGCCGCAGGGCTCGTGCCTAGACCCAGAAACGTATATATTGTGCTCTCTGAGCTCGGCGGCTAAGTCGTTAGAAGAAAGTGGCTCCACTATTTTGGTGTTTTTAAAAGTGGATCCCTTGGGCGGGTTCCCTATATAGGTGAACTCAACTCCATCTAGATGCGGTATTCTAGAGTCTATGTGATCGTAGAGGTCTTTGCCCTTCATTGGGTCCGAAGACCAGTGATGAGTAACGAGTTTGGGGTGGGCGAAATCATAGCTTTTCGCTGAAAAGATCCTCTCGTCTACGCCATTAGGAATAACTTCCCCCTCAGTAGTTATCCGATCTTTGTAATAATCTCTCACGAAGTTGGAAACGTAAATAACCTTGTCGGCCAAATTAGCCATTTCCACAACTCCATCAACATATTCCTTGGGCCTGTTTTTGGGAAATCCTATGTCATTGATTCTGTGTATGTATTTGCATTTAAGATTTCTTATCTTTAGGTCTTTTAAAACATCTAAGCTAAGCCAATTTCCGGAAAAGTCTAAATACCTTGGGTCAAACATTAAAACATAGTCTGGCGGATCATCGTAATGAAACTGAAAAGAACTCCTACCGGCCAGCTTCTCTGAAAAATAATTTACAAATTTGGTTCCGCCCCCTCCAGCAGAATGACGGTTGGGACACATGCCAAAAACAAACTTCTTATCGTTCATATTAAAAAATTTTTTAGCGTCGAGATTGACATTATGTGAGGGAGCCCAGCGCCATACTTTTTGGGCTTGTAGTCTAAATCGTGCCCGGATGGAGCTGGTCTGTATTTTAGGTTCTTGGCAGTTGATAAAGACCTAGCGTCGTCGACGTTGCAGCTTTCCCTAACTTCTAAATCTTTACTAGACCTAGGCACGAAGCATACATGGAGACATCTAAGATCGGAAAAACTCCATGGGATTATCTGATTCTCTGGTTGCCCTTTTTCGTTACAGAACTTAACATCTATTTCACTTTCTATATAAGAAGGGTAAGGAGAGTGTCCCGAACCATGAAGCCTTTCCCCTTGTGTCCAATTGTCGATAACGTTGAAATTGTAAAGCTTAACAACATGCTTATTGGGGGGGCATGTAAACCCGCTCATCGAATCCTTGGCCCACTCCTTTATGTGAAAAGAATTTCCTGAGATTTTCCAAGAACTATCATACTCTCCATCTTTTATGTTCTTTTTTATTTTCTCGAGGCCCACTGGGTCATATATCTCATCTCCGTCTACAGCGAACAAGAAAGTTTTAGTCTTAAAGAACTCGTAAGTATATTTACCGGTTTGGGTATGGTCTGAACATTTAATTGTCTTAACTTTTAAATTTCTAGAAAAGTTGTCTCTTACTATTTCTAGAGTGTCGTCGGTCGAATCATTGTCTATAATAATTAGTTTGTCGCAAAAATCGATTATATTAGACACTACTCTTTTCGCGTAGATATCCTCATTCTTAAACAAACAAATGCCTATAATATCATTCATGTTACTGCCGGACAAAGATTAAGGCCGAGTTTCAATCGATTGTCTATTCTAACTAAAGCCATGCTGAACAAGGTGGTGCCATGGATGTCACCGCAAGGGTACGGGTCAGATATTTTTTTAAGATAATAAAGGGTTTGGCAGCAATTCCTGCTGAAGGAGAATCCTCCATCAGCTTGCTGGTGACTTAAAATCTCTTTGTAGCAAAGATGGAGCAGATCTTCGCACTCATTAACTCTAACGCCAAAATCTATACATCTATCAAGAATATATACCAAATCATAGATACCACAACCACCATGAACGTTAGTATAAGAAAAAACAAACTCAAGTATTCCTTTAATATTTTTTTTAGATATGGGTACGTTGGCGGCGTCAAAAGCAGTCATAACCTTCATTACCCCATTAACTAAAGTGTGTGGGTCTGGACATGTTTTGTAGTACCAGCCTTCTGGCTGCTCGAACCTCTCGAGGTTTTTTAAAACTTCGTCTACCTTGTCCGACTGACCAGAGCGAGTCATAAAAAACAGATAATGAGAAAGGTGTGCGCCAGCCCCCCAAGGATTCCTCCACTCGGAGTCTTTCATAAAATATAAAGGCTCCTTAAAAAAAGAAGAGCAATCGAATTTAGGAACTTCAAAACCTAAATTAATTAAACCCGAAAAGGATTGTCTGGTCTCTGAAACTATATTTAATTGGGTTATAGCCTTATTGTCTCCCGGAATATCTTCCAGCATTCCATCTTCCCTAGAGAAAGATAAAATAGTATCTCTGAGTCTCTCTTTGTCGGCCGTAAAGTGGTTAGAGTATATTTTGGCTAGTTTACAGAACAGAGAGGAGGACGAAAGTAGGCATCTACTAACTCCTTTAGGGTTTTTTTGAAGAGTCCAAGGATAGCCAAGCTCCTCAATCTTTTTGATCCAATCAACTAAACTAGCAAAATTCATAAAGAATCAAAAAACGAATTAAAGCTATCGAAGCCATCAGGCATAAGGTGCGGCGCTAAGGCCTCCTCTCCATGCTCTTGGGTGTCTGAATTAGAGTACGCTTCAAAAAAGTCTTCCGAGTTGGAAAAAAGGCTTTTAGGGTGCAAAAACTTACTAGCTAAGCCGACCCTAGTTGACACTATTGGGGTTTTCGTCATTATACATTCAGATATCGACTGAGGACCGCCTTCGTATCTAGCGGCTACAATGTACTGATCTAGACAGTTATAAAGTTTGTTAATTGTCTGTATTGGGGGGAGCTCTATATATTTGTATTTTATCCCAGCATCCTCAAGTCTTCCTTTTACGTATTGTCGCCTCCATCCCGCCAGCAAGACTTCTAAATTTGGTTTAGACTCTTTTATCTTCTCTAAAATGTCACATAAAATATCCGGCCCCTTTTCTAACTTGGGAGACTTGAGATCACTCCCCTCTGTGTCTCTTTGAAAAGACCCAATTACATAAGACTCTTTCCAAAGACCATATTTAGACCTTAGCCCGTCTTTATCTTTTATGGGGAAAAAAGCAGAACCATTAGACCAAAAGGGACTTATTAAACAGGGCTTGTCACCTATGTGACTAGAAAATTGGTCATAAGACGCCTGACAAGGCGTATGGTAAGCGTCAACGTATTGGTCTCTTTCTTTGAATTCTAACCAAGTTTGATCTGTGACTTTGTCTGGCACCATGTGGTGTATAGTGCAAACTACCTTCTTGCTTTCTAAGTATCCCTCTGGAACGTTTCTCCATTCCCAAGGTGCGAGAAGCCAGAGAACATCTGCTTCATTTGAATTATTGTATTCGCAGGAATGCGAAGAGTTCTGCTTCATCCACTCTTGAGCATATCTATCGCAAAGCCAGTTTTCATTGCCATGTATTGGGAAAACTTTCATATTAGTTTTCCTACCTTCTCTAAGAAAACTTCAGCATAGTACTCTTGGTTAAACTTCGAGGAAAGCTCGTAACCTTTTTTAGTCTTCGAAGAAAGCTTCTCTGGGTTAGTAATATAGTACTCAAGTTTAGAAATTATCTCATCGTCCGAATCCTTCATGTCTATGTTGATTAAAAACTCGGAAAAGAAATCGTGCGTCTCATCTGGCATATCTGCAGCTATAGCAGTATTGCACATAGGAATCTCTATATATTTCCCGAACCTACTCCTAGGTAGTCCAGAACAAGTGACAGAGATCTTAGAAGAGTTTATGGCTCTAGCAAAATCTACTGCGTATCTATTAGTCGAAGCGTCTCCCAAGTCATATCCCGGATGTTGATATATCTTGCAATTAAACTTCTGAGCCATGATAGGCAAGATCTTTGCTGCCATTCTATCCCTAAGAGGGTAGTGCTGACCAAGCGTTGAGTCCGCAAAAATGGCCCCAGTCAATAACAAGTCAATTTCCTTATCTAGTCCATAATCTTTGAATATGGTCTTTTCGGCGCAATGGGGAATGTTGATAAAATCTACTCCAACAAGATTTTCGACAAGCTCTGGTGTAGTCGTATACTCTTTGTAATCGTTTTCATGGTGACAAACAACTATGTCCGCGTTGCTTTCTTTTATTTCCTTTAAAGTCCATGCCTTATCGTACATTTCGTTGTATCTAATGCACTTTTTGTACCTAGACTGAAAAAACCCTTTTATTTGCAAGGGCTTGTAACCAACTATTAGATCTGGGTGAAAATTGATTCTCTTTATGTTTTCGTCTACCTTCAGGTTTGAGTCCCATCCATGCCAGCCCCTACCAAGCCATCGCATATCACTAGCCCTAGAGATAGCCTCCATAGAATGGAATCTGACTCTAGACATTTTGGAATCAAAAGTGCTTTTATCACAAATGTAAACTATTTTCATTTTAGTTTCATTATAACCTCGCCAGCTCCTTCCTCTTTGTCTTTGCTGCCATCATTAAATAAATGACCACGAAAAGAAACCAAAGTACACTCCCTTTTATCAACTTCTATAATTTTATCTACAACTTGCTTAACAACATGCTTGTCTGGATAATAGTCGTCCCAAATTATATATGCAGATTTGGCGTCTTGCATAACATTGTTGCATACTAGGTAGTCGTTTAAAATAATTTGAGAATTGCTATGGTCTCCATCTATAAAGCAAACCGAGTAGTCTTTGTTGTCTGGATTATGAATGAAGGAAGCATAGTCTGAAACATGATGAAATTTAATTTCACTCAGGCTGTTGGTAGAGGGAACCGAGGCTCTAAATCTCTCCAGAATGTCCATATTCGAGGCCTCCTCTTTCCTAAAGTTTATTACGTTGTCTCTCTTTTCGTCTGGAACAAGAATATCAAAGCTATCTACTTTTTTCATGTCTGCACATAAAGCAACCGCCATAGCGCAAGTCCCCCTTCCTGTTCCTATCTCAAAAAACTTCTCACAGTATACGCTTTCCAAAAAAGCTTTTATAAAAAATGGCTGCTCCATTCCGTAAGTAAATTCAAACTCTTCTGGGGGAGGTTCTCTATATGCAGTTTTACTAAGCTTGCAAATTTCCTTCATGATGGGAATATCATTTTCCCAATCATAACCAGATTCTTCAAAAAAACTTTTTAGGTCTATGTTTTTCATTTTATTTAGATCTTATTTTAGACTTCAAAACTTCAAAAAAGCAGCCCGGATGAAACTTCTTGTTCTTGTCTATGTTGTTTCTCCTCCAGACTTCGTTCCATAAATGCACACAGTAGCTGTCTCGCATTACAGTTTCGTAGATTAGATCGCCTGTGCTGGGCGGATCGCCCATAAAAAAGACTTCAGTATTATACCAAGGTACATGATTGAACTTTTTAAAATGTAAAACAAAGTCACTTAATCCATGAGCTTTTACAGACTCCCCGACTAAAGAGGGGCCAATAGTCCCCCATTCGAGAGTTTCTCTGTTTACCGATGAAGCCTTATCGTAGCAATATTTAGCAAAACCTGATCCAGCAGGAGCTTTAATGAAGTTGGAAGAGCAAACTACTTTATCTCCGTCTTTTTCGGAAGCAAAAATATACTCAGGGTCTTCCGGGAATCTGTTTAGTGATATTACATCTGTGTCTGTCCAAACCCCTCCCTCTTCAAGCAGCAACTTGTATCTGAAGAGATTCGAGAAAGCAGAAAAGCTGCCCTTCCCTTGACCAACGTTATAGCAAAAGACTTCAGACTCATCGAGGATTGAGTTAGCGTCCAAAATAATACAGTCTTCAGGTGCGTTAGAAATCTCATCATAAGCATACAAATGAAAATCGTATCCATTCTTGATATAAGAAGATATACACAAATTTTCTAGATCGGAAAGCTCTTTCCCTATCCATAAGGTTTGTATGGCTGCGTTCACTTTCATGGGTTTACTCGATGATTGGCAGAGACTCTTTATAAATAGAGTAAAACTTTTTGGCTTGGTGGTATGATTCGTCTCCGTCCGGAGAGTATCTAGAGTCAGGTAGCACTCCTGCAAAAATTTCCATCTTTTTACTACACTCTACTAAATCGTAGTTATTAGGAAAGTTCGCTAGCCCGTATCTCAGAACGTCGTTAGATTCTGCCTGAAATCCGTTTTGAAAAAGAGTCTGACAAAACTCCGCAAGGACAGGGGCAGAAAAGGATAAATCTACGCTTTTAATCCAACTCTGATCCCTGTCTCCTCTTCTCCTGTTGCAAAGCTTTCCAATGTTAGTATATCTTCCGTCATCATGAAAAGAAACAGAATCATGATTATGGACTATCAAAAAGTTGTTTTCCCTGCATTGTTTGGAAAAGAAGGTGTCTTCGTTATGGTTGCCTTTCCTGTACTCTTCTAGTGACTGTACTCCGTCGTATATTCCAGCGGAGCCCCATTGAACTTTATCAAAAACTTTCTTCTTCATCATCCACGCTGTGCCGCCGGACATATAGAGGTTGTCGTCGTTTTCTTCTGGGTTTAATATTATATGCCCCTTCTCCTTACTCTGGAAACAAGCGTGGTCCCAAAATCTTCCTCCATCTGGAAGCCTGACTTGGGTCGTCATTACGTCAAAATAACTATGAGGTATGTTTTTCGCCCAATCTGGAGAAAGTATAAAGTCGTCGTCGAGAATGCAAATTACATCAAAATTAGAGTGCTCGCATCCTAAGTTTCTCATTTCTCCAAGTTTACCCTCAGCAGCAGAGTCCTTAGCTGGTATGAAATTTATTTTTTGTCCTTTTTCCTCTCTGATTGAGTAGCCGCTTAAGTCGCCACAAACATTAATCTGATAATCCTTAAGATGGCTTTCTCCATTGTAGCTTGCGCTTAGGATTAGTCTATCAAGTTTTTCGTGATCAGCGCCGTTAGTAACTACGACAAAGGATATTCTATCTGGACGGGTCATCTTTGTGTTTTGTGCCTTTTCTCTTTTCGCTATATTTTTTGAAGTACTTTTCCTTAACTGGGTCTTTCCCGTAAGCCTTCTCTCTTTTAGCGGAAGCTTCTTTTGAGGCGTCCCACAAGTCGCCCAAAGTACCTTTTTTATTTCTGGTGGATTCTACGAACTGACTCTCCGAAAGGGATGAATAGTCAGAGTCGATGGCCATGTTAGGAGAAGTGAAGACTCGTTGATACTCAATTCCGTCTTCGTTGTAGGAATGGTCTTCGTTTATCCCCTGAATAACGGAGACTACTTCTCCTGTTTCTGGGTTCTCATATAGATATTCAGGCATTTACGCAATCTAAGATTTTGTCGAACGAGTTAGCTAGCGAAAACTTCTCCTTGAGCCTGTCTCCTTCTGGGTTGTTTCTGCTTTTCTCTACTCTCTTTATTGCCTGCTCGCAACCATGGATAAACTCGTCTTCTGAAAAACTAAATATATTCCCCTGATTGTGGTCAGCTCCTTTTCTGAAAAACACGCTGTCATAGACCTCTTCTTTTCCGTTAGGCTCAACTAAAACACAAGACTTTTCATCAGCCCAGTCTCTATAGGAAGAGGCATTAAGAATAACTGCATGTTTACCCAAGCAAACAGACTGAAACTCCGGAAGGCCCCATCCCTCTCCTCCAGACATTCCTAGGACTATATCGGAAGAATTTAGGAAGTCGTTGTAAGTAGAGTTTTTTTTCATTGCTCCTAGATAACTCAAATTAAAAAAGCCAGACTTTCTTCCCAAGCTATCCCATATCTTCTCGTTATCCTCCTTTTTGAAAAACGGATTATGTATGGCGCACTGTAAAAAATATTTTTTGTTGTTTCCAAATTTTTTGACCCAAGAGGAGATTACTTTCTCATGGTTTTTTCTTTTTTCAAACTTGCCTACTACGTTAAAAGTTATTCTTTCGTCGCTAGGGGGGCGATTCTTAGTTTTATGAAAGTTGTATTCATCAAAACCAAGTGGAGCGAAGTGGCATTTCACGCCCTCTTTTTCGAAAACACTTTTAGAGAAACTAGAAGTAAAAATCAAATTGCAGTTTTTAGCTGCATTTATTTCTGTTTTGGTTGGTTCGTCTAGCTCATGGAAAGTCAAGAGGCTGTGCTTGTTACTAACAGACTCCAGAGCTCCGCTTAAATGCCAAAGCTTTAGGCATGGTACGTCTCTGTCGTGAGAATGTTTACCCTTGTTTATGCAGGAATCAAGCCAAGACTTGAAGTCGCTGGAAACGTCGGTTTGGGTGGACAAGTCCACCTCCCCTATTGGAATTAGGGAAGGGGACAGTCCTCGATTAAAAGCCTCTCTCAGCAGGCCAATAGAGACCTGCCCGAAAGAGACTGAGTTAATAGGTAAGTTAAATGAGATCTCCATCAGAAGAGTCAGAAACGGCGGCCTCAGCAACAGCTTCGGTCTCTGGCTTCTTGGCCTGCTCTCCTATCTTCGAGAGATACATCCTGAAATCTGGAGCATTTTCAGATTGCCCCTCTTTGTTGTTGGAAAAAACAACGATTTTGACCTTCTTATCTAGAGCCGCTGCTCCAAGATCTTCGGTCGTGATGTGCCCAGCAAGATAAGTCTTACCTGTGGTTTTGGCTACTCTTTTCCAGAGCGCCCCTACTTCTGTGTTATTTGACTTATTATCAGCCATAAGAATCTCTAGTCTAGATTATACTTTTAGAGAAGTCAACATTAAATTTTATCCTCGTTATTGCTGCAATTTATTTTGTTTCTAACCATCTTAGCTCCCTTTTCGTGAAGATTAATAGCTGTCTGTGTGCTAATACCTAATTCCTGCCCTATTTTTGACCAAGGAAGCTTATTTTTGTCTGTTTCTCCAAAATAACGCATATTGAAAATTTTCGAAATTCTTTTATCTTTCATTTCCGATAATAGATTCATAATGTATTCTACTTCCCCTCTTACCTTTTCTGCTTGGGCCTGACTATCTGAAACTAGCTCCCCATCATCTTCTAAAAAGTTTTTTAAATCTATTTTTATTCTATTTTTCTTATTTTTGTTGTTTATTTCATTTAGGCAAAAGTACCTAACGTGATTGCATAACCAAGTCGAAAACTTAGACCCGCCGTCTTCTTTGAACGATTTGCATGCTTTAAATACAATCAAATTCATATCACTCCTAAAAGCTTCATAACTATAACCAACCCCCGACAAAGGCTTTGAGTAGCTTTTATAAACTTTATTAAATATGCCGATGTGTCTTTCGGCTAGGGCCAAAACTGAGCTAGAACACCTTGCGTCCCTTACTTTAATGGCTAACTCTTTATCCAGAAGCTGTTTATTACTAATCATTTCCCTTATTAAACGCTCGAAGAGCGTAAAAGAAGAAGCTTGTCTTCTTCCTTCCCCAAGGAGGAGCCAAAGTAATAGCAGTCAACTCAGCACTAGTCAATTAAAAACATGACTCTGCCTTTTGTAGCAACCTGAATCTACCCGCTTCAGTCCTGCGCATTGGCCATTTTGTCAGCCTAGCTCGCAACCAAATTCAGCTATGTAAGTTTCACTTATTAAGCGGTGGGACTTTTCTTTTGACGCTTAACTTCTTCCTTCCCCCATGGGGGTCGCCTTAAGTTTATAGCTTTTCCAATCTCTGACGCCGCCTTTTCCCGAAATAACGTGAAGGTTATTAGCCTTCTTGATTGGTGTCTTTTTACGGGCCTGTTGTCTCTTACGTGTTTAAGTGGGCTAACCCCACTAGGCTATTTCACCGCTAAAGTAAAAAGGGCTTTTATCCGACGCTTGCTAATCCGTCAAGCTCTTTTTTTGTGTTTTTTGGGGTTGACTATTTCAAAAGGATAAAGTAGCCTTCCTTGCTCAAAGCGGCCCAATTGTTGCGAATAACATGGCGCAAGTCAAAAAAGTTGGAGATTTCTTCATAAAGATTTGATTTTAGGGCCTTTTTGATAGTAAGTATATAATAGATGAAGCCTTTAAAATTAGAATTTAAAAATTTCTTTGAGGATCCAGATGAAGTAAGAAGATTCGCACTATCACAAAAGTTTTACCCCTGCGAAACTCACCCCACCGGCGGAAACTGGCCCGGAATAAGAACCGAATTTTACCACACTTTAAGCGAAGACAAATATTACGACTACACCTCGAAAATATACGATTTGATGGGGTGGAAAAGCGGAAAAGACACATATTTTGAAGCGATGTTTCAGCTTTGCACAGAGAAAGACGGAACAAGCTGGATACACCACGACATAATGGAGCAAGGCTTTACTCATGTAGGATTAGTCTACTTAACCCCAAACGCCCCTAAAAATGGCGGCACGATTTTGCATGAACCTAAAATAAAAGAAGATAATGAGCGCCTAATAAAAGAAGACGCAGCCGACCCAGACCTCTTTAACGAAATCGGAAAGGTAGAAAACGAATACAACAAGCTGGTTATGTATGACCCAGCGACTTGGCATAAATCAGACACCTACTTCGGAAAAGACCTGTACGACGGAAGACTGACCCTAGTCTCTTTCTTTAGGGAAGAGGGCGCGTCATCCAATTGGTCTCAACCCCAATCAGCACTAGCGGCGTCAATTAAAGACCTCGGATTTGACAAGATACCAGAAGATAAAGTCAAAAAAATAGAACCTGTTCCAAAAGAAATAACTTCTAGATTTTCTTCCGCAGCAAAAGAAGACAGCGGATCAGGCGCTCTTACCATACGAGACTATAAAAAGACGGAAGAAAAGGAGTGGGAGGACAAGTATCTAAAACATGCAGCAAAATCCCACGAATGGGACCTTATGGCAGACGAGCTTGGCTACCCCGGACACACTCAAGTGTTTGCGTGGCCATTTTTTACAGAAGATTTTTGCAAAGAAATCATAAACGTATGCGAGACAGAAGGAAAATGGACACAAAAGAGACATGAGTTTTACCCTACGACAGACATGCTACTTGACACAGTGGGCCTGAATGACATGTATGAAAAAGTGCTTCAAAAGCACTGCTACCCCGCCGCAATGGATTTTTATGCTTTAGAAGGAAAAAACTGGGAGAGCTTAAGAGGAGAAAACTTCATTATAAAATACAAAGCAGACGGACAGCCACACCTTTCTCTTCATCACGACTACTCTAGAATTACCTTCGTAGCTAATCTGACCCAGTACGGAAAGGACTACGAAGGCGGAGGAACGTACTTCAAACGACAGAATATTTTACACAGGGGAGAACTGGGAGATGTCTCTGTGCATCCGGGAAACATAACCCATAAGCATGGGTCTAGACCCGTAACCAGCGGAACAAGATACATTATAGTATCTTTTTGTAACACGAACGAGTGAACTTCGAAACCACACTCTTCTTGGCTTGCTCCAATACCTTTTTTCTAATTGTTTGGTTTGATACAAACGCATTTTATGATTATTTCAAAGTGCTTAGGCTCAACAAAGTTAAAACCTTAGACGATGTTTTTGGGATAAGCGAATATGAAAAGTTTTTATCCGACAACAAAGTTGATATATTGTATTGGGAGTATACAGCTATCGTTAATCAAGAGTTTTCTGGGAAGCTAATTACTTGTCCTATATGCATATCTTTTTGGTTTCACTTGGTCGTCTTTTTCATTTATCCCACTATCGCTCCCATTAGTCTTGTGTGGACACTATTTCTATATAACGCATACGCATTTTTAAGAAAGCATGTATAAAGACGCTCTTTGTTTTAAATCTGCCGAGGATTTTGTTTCTTTTCTGTCGGATAATGACGATATCTACAAGCGCTTTCCTGAATACCAAGTACTAATAAAAGTATGGAACTCTGCTCAGAAGTCATGCGGCGGATGCGGAAACGCGAAAGAGAGAAGATTACAAGTCTTAGAAGAAATATATTACAAATCTATCCCGCTCACCCCCGAGGAGACCATAGAGAACATGAAAAAACATATGCTTCCAATAACTAAGAGAAACATAATATTTAAATCCACTAAAGCACCAGAAAAGGAGCTTCTAAAAATTATCTATGAACAATAAAGTATGCGTTATGATGATGGCCGCTAATGAAGAAGCGGTTATTGAAAAGTGTTTAGATTCGATCAAACCCATAGCAGGTATGATTGTATTTCAAAACAACTCAAAAAACCCCGACAGAACCTGCAGTATAGTAAAGGAGTGGTGCGCAAAAAACAAAATCACCCTACATTTATACGACTTAATAAACCAAGGGGATTGGGACCCCGCCCTACACAGAAACGATGTTTTCAAAGTAGCCAATAAGATGTCCACTTTCGAGTGGCTATTTAGAATGGACTGTGATGAATGGTGTACCTTCGATGGAGAAATGGATTTGTCAGAATACAAAAAGTACCATGTCCTAAGTCCCTGCAACAGAGTGGGTTCAGGCACTGTTTTTCTCAGAGCAGCATTCTACAGAAAGGGGATAGAAGGCGGCTGGCCAGAAGGTCAAGCCGCACACGAAGAATTCCACTCAGAGCAGGACCTGAACTATGGATATATAAAAGGTATTTCGGTACACGCACTAACAAAAGCAACCGGCCTTCACGATGACAAAGGTATATTCCAAAAATACTACAGAGAAGCTCTTGGCCTAGAAAGACAGGTGTTAGCTGAATTCGACGGTAAGAAGCTTGACACCTATCACCTCTGGTATGCGGCGAGAAGTTATGCAGACATAATGGACGAAAGATACAGGAAGTATTTTCTTTCGGAAGATCACTTTAGGCACTGCATGCGAAGATCAATCTATCTTTTCGAAACCTTTCTTAAAGAAAACAAAATGGACGAAAAAGAAATATACTTCGAAAAATACCACTTTATAAACTCCGACAGAACATGGCTCGACTATGGGTATTTAGCCTATATAAACATATATCACCTTAGTCGCTCCATTGGAAAAAGCTTCCTAGACTCAGTAGGCCACCTTCATTCAGCTTCCATATTAAACCCTTGGAGAGCGGAAGGTTTAAATATAATGAGAGAGCACTATTACGATGTCGAAGATTGGTATTCTCTCTTTAGTGTAACATCTAAGATGAAGACTCTAAAAAATCCATTTCCACAAAATGGGCTTTTCGTAGACTCTATGTCTTACTATGACTACAACTCACAAATACTTGACAATAGAAGCCTATCAGCTTATTGGATAGCGCGAAAAACAGACGACAAACAAGAAAAAACCTATTACTATGGGGAATCCATAAAAGACATAGAGAATATTTTCAAATCAAAAAGACTCTCTAATGCCATTCCCACAGACACAAAGAAAAGACTTGAAGAAAACTTAGCTATTAGCAAAGATCATCTCAAAAAACTTCTTTAAATGGACGCCCCAAAATTAAAAAACATATCAATAGTAGACCAAATCAAAGAAAGAGTAGGGTCTACCAACTTCTTTAACGTGACAGAGCTCGCTGAAAAAAGCTCTGAATTGTCTCTAGAGGAAATGATCGCTTCCCAAGAAGCCTCTATTAAATCAAATCAAGACGCAGCAAAAGAGGCGGAGAGGCTACTTGGAAAAGAGACAAACGAAGAAAAAATAGAGTCTTTAATAAAAACAATAATTTTCCACAATGAAATGGCAGAAAACGCACAAACTTATCTAAATAGCATTAAGCCTAAAAATGGATAACGAAAACAAAATAGAAATAAACAAAAGAATGGTCGGAAAGACAGTGTTAGTCTTAGATAACGATAGCGACTGGACAGGGGTTGTTAGCGGAGTTCTTGACGCATCGACTTTCCAAATACTAGACAATAAAGGAAACAATAAGCCAGTTGACATATTCGACGTGCGATCTCTATGACACTCGTAAAAAAAACTGATTGTTTTGAAGCTTTTGGGTGTAGGGTTTCCATTAAAGACCAAAAAATACTAATTTTTTGCAAAGACTTTCACAACCCCGATCTAGTTAGTGTAAATATTGTCAAATATCTCACTTGGGAAGGATTCGTGTCTGGGGCCACCAGCTATGAAATTGAGGTTATCAAAGAAAAAAATTAAGCATGGATCAGAATATTCATTACATCATAGAGGCATGTCTAGTCATAGGGGGCTTCCTGATCGGGCTTATTGTTAAAAGAGCTTTTCAAAGCATTGACGACCTATGGAAGAAGCATGATGAAGTGACAAAAAGACTTACAGAATTAGCCATAGAGCTTCCAAAGGAGTACGTCACGAAAAACGACCTAACCCACGCCGTAGACGTTATTCATGACAGATTCGACAAGCTAGAGCTTAAGCTTGAAAAAATCTACGCCTCTTCCGTCAAGCCAAACCCCAGACAGTACTCTGGGACAGAAAGTTAGGATCAGTAGGAAAATTTTCACCTATTCTTCCTTTTTTTCTTTACTTTGTTGAAAGTGTATCATATGGTTCACGACCACTTGGACGTGGGTAGCCGCTAAACGCGCAACTTAACAGAAAATGAAACAAGACCACAAAGTAATCGCAGAAGACTTTCTTAAAAAATACAAAAATAAACAACCTAAATGGGGCTTCAATGGGCTAGGATACATCGTATATAAACGAACCTATTCCAGAGCAAAAGAAGACGGCACCCTTGAAGAATGGCCGGAAACAATAGCTAGATGCATTAATGGAGCTCAAAAAATTGGAGCCGGATACACTAAAAAAGAAGCAGAGAGGCTTTTCGATTTAGTTTTTAACCTTAAATGCAACTTCGCAGGCCGCGGACTGTGGCAGCTAGGGACTTCTACGGTTGATAGATTTGGCGGAAATAGTCTCCTAAACTGTTGGTTTACAGCGATTAAGAAGCCAGATGATTTTTGTTTTATATTCGAGAACTTAATGCTTGGCGGGGGTGTTGGGTACTCAATTAGGAGAGAAGACATTCACGAGCTTCCCAGAATTAAAAGAGGAGTCGATATTACCGTCAAGAATACCAACGACGCAGCCTTTATTGTTCCGGACAGTAGAGAGGGCTGGGTCAGGCTGCTTTCTAAAGTCCTACACTCGTTTTTCGTGACAGGAGAGTCTTTCGACTACTCAACAGTTCTCGTAAGAAGCGCTGGTAAACCTATTAATGGATTTGGAGGTACGGCCAGCGGGCCTGAGATCCTAATAGCCGGAATAGAAAAGATTTCCGGAGTCATAAAAGACAGGGAAGGTAAAAAACTTCGAAGCATTGACGTGCTTGACATCGCAAATATTATCGGCTCCGTAGTCGTCGCTGGAAACGTTAGACGCTCTGCTGAAATAGCACTAGGAGACCCTGACGATTACCTCTACATCAAAGCCAAAAGATGGGACTTAGGCAACATTCCCAACTGGAGAGCAATGAGCAACAACACTATCTACTGCGATAGCTACGACCACATTGCAGAAGGGGTTTGGGACGGCTACGCTGGAAACGGAGAGCCTTATGGCTTTTTCAACGTAATGCTCAGCTCTAAATTTGGAAGAACTGGAGAAAAAGCAAAAGAAAACTGCGAAGGCACCAATCCATGCGGGGAGATATCTCTCGCTAATAAAGAGTGCTGTAATTTAGCTGAACTTTATTTAAATAACATCACATCTAAAGAAGAGTTAATCGAGTGTTCGACCCTAATCTATAAAACTCAAAAAGCTATCTGTGCTCTTCCTTTCATACACGAAGACACGAATAAAATAGTACATAAGAACTTTAGGATAGGCCAAGGCATCACAGGGATCTGCCAAGCCACCGAGAATGGCAAATTAGATTGGCTAGACGACTGCTACAAGGCTCTCAAAAAATACGACAAAGAATGGAGCAAAAAACAAGGTTTGCCGGAAAGCATTAAACTAACGACAGTAAAGCCAAGCGGAACATTGAGCCTTCTTGCTGGGGCGACCCCCGGAGTTCACCCAGCTTATTCTCAATATTATATTCGTCGCGTAAGAATGTCTAGCGAGGATGCTCTTGTACAAACCTGCAGGGAAATGAGCTATCATGTTGAATATGTTAAAAATTTCGATGGCTCCCTAAATCGAGACACTGTGATTGTTGAATTCCCATGTCAGGCTGGAAAAAGCGCTAAACTCGCGAAAGACATGAAGGCGGTTGACCAGTTAGATCTTGTAAAAAGGATACAAAAGGAATGGTCAGACAACGCGGTTTCATGCACTGTATATTATAGAAAAGAGGAGCTCTCGGAGATTAAAGAATGGCTAAGAAAAAACTACAAAAACAACATTAAAAGTGTTTCTTTCCTTCTCCACCAAGATCATGGGTTTGATCAGGCTCCTTATGAAGAGATAGACGAAGAGACTTATAAGAAACTTTCTATGGCTGTCAAAAAAGTCTCTGCTACTAAAGTAGGTAACGGCCACGTTTTGCAAGACCTCGAATGCGAAGGAGGCGCTTGCCCGATAAGATAATCCCCCATATGTAGTGTTGGATAGTAGATAGGTATGGAAGCCCCCCGAAAGGGGGGTTTCCTTTTTTTATTCTATCACTTAAATTTTAGTGTATGATTTATATGGTTGATTATGAATGTAGAGGAGCTTATCTCCCTGTTAGAGAATGAGAACGGAAAATCGGAAGTTGTACTGGCTTACAGAGGCAAGCGAGACTACCACGACTTCTCTATGGTGGAGGATGTTGGTATAGATTTAGAGTGTTCCGTACAAGA
>PCAG01000029.1 GCA_002730475.1 Spirochaetales bacterium
AATAATAATCATCATCAGGAGAAGTTATGGGTTCATTATTGTATGTCAATGTAGCTGGATCATAATAACTACCGGCACCTGTGATTGTCCCATAAAACTTATCAAACCCTCTTTGAATCGGCCAGTTGTGTATTTCCGAATTAGACAATGAGCGTGACACATGCCATTTGCCAACTATATAATTTCTGTAGCCCACATTCCCTAAAACCTGCGCTATAGTCACACATTGGTTATTTAAATCACCTAAATAACCTGGTCCTCTTGGCGTAGCAGCGACCATATGGCCTATGCCTGTCTGGTGAGCATATAACCCTGTAAGCAATGTTGCTCTCGTTGGACAGCATCTAGCTCCATTATAAAATTGTGTGAAACGAAGTCCGTTAGTCGCTAATGAGTTAAGTGCTGGAGTATGGATCTCTCCGCCATATGGTTCAATATCAGAAAAACCCATATCATCAGCCATTACTATAATTATGTTTGGTCTTGTATCTGTTGAATTACCCTGGCAACCATAGAAAAATATGATAGTCAATATTATTGCAGTTGATCTTGAAACTTTGATTAACACTTTACTATCCAGCTAATAGTAATAAATCCAATAGTTTTTAGGGTACATTAATGTATTTATATTCAATAAATTATTTTTTTCTATCTAAAACATTAAAATCAAAACGAGTAAGGGAATAAAAATTTTCTCCCGGTCTAAGTACAACCGATGGAAATTCTGTCTGATTTGGTGAGTCAGGGAAATGCTGTGTTTCTAAACATAATGCTGCTCTTTTATTGTATTTTATTCCATTATCACTAATGATAGAACCATCTAAAAAATTGCCAGAATAAAATTGAATTCCAGGCTCTGTTGTATGCACCTCCACAATGCGTCCGCTTCCAGGTTCATATAAAGTTGCGGCATGCTTCAGCTGAGGATTATTGGATTGATTAATTATCCAACAATGATCATAGCCTAACCCTCTTATTAGTTGAATATCATTTTCCAGAATTTGTTCACCAATAATTTTTCCTTTTCTAAAATCAAATGGTGTTTCAAGCACAGACTTTAATTCTCCAGTAGGAATTAAAGTCTCATCGACAGGAAGAAATGTATCAGCAAATATTGTTAATTCATGATTTTCAATATTTTTTGTAAAATCACCACTTAGATTAAAATATGAGTGCTGTGTAAGATTGATAATTGTAGCTTCATCAGTAGTGGCTTTATACTCTACGTGAAGAGAATTGTTATTATCTAATTTATATGTAACATCTACAAATAAATTACCTGGATAGCCTTCTTCTCCTGCAGGACTTTTATAAGATAATTTAAGTTCAACACCATTAGTGTATTCTTTAATCGCTGCTGACCAAACAACCTTATCAAATCCTTTAATACCGCCATGCAAATGATTTTCGTTATTATTGGTTGCTAATTGATAATTTTTGCCATCTAAATTAAAATTACCTTTTGCAATTCTATTTGCAAACCTTCCAATAATTGCACCAAAATAGGGTGGATGATCTAAATAACCATCTAATGAATCAAAACCAATAACAACATTTTCCATAATACCATTTTTATCAGGTAATTTTAGAGATGTAATTATACCACCATAATTTGTAACTTTGATTTCAATCTGATTTATATTCGTAATAGTGTATAAGTTAATTTTTTTACCATCAACAAGACCAAACGGTTTGACATCTATTTTACTAATATAATGTATCGCATCGTCATTTAAATTCTTTCCAGAAATAGTATTAATTAGAATTAAAAGAAAGCATGCAAAAACAAATTTATTTTTTCTTCTTATAATAATGATTATTCTATTAATTCCGATTGGCATAATAAATACTATTCCATTTTAGTTCATTTTTTATTTCTTCAATCTTTGCATTAGAATCTATTAGCAAAAATTCTATATCCAGCATTTCAGCAAAATCTTTTAGATGATTTGGAGTGACAGATTGACTATAACAAATATGATGGGCACCTCCAGCTAAAATCCAAGCTTCTGCCGCTAGTTTTAAATCCGGATCAGGACGCCAAAGTGCCCTGGCTACAGGAAGTTTAGGTAACTTTTTAGGAATTATAGCTTCCAGTGTATTCACAATTAATCGGAATCTATTTCCCAGATCAATTATAGAAGCATTTAGTCCTTTTCCTTGAGTTCCATTAAATACTAATCTCACTGGATCTTGTTTCCCACCAATTGATAAAGGGTGCACTTCACACCTTAGTTTTTCGTTAGTTATTGTTGGGCAAACTTCAAGCATATGAGCTCCCAAAACTTGTGATCCATTTGATTGAAAATGATAAGTATAGTCTTCCATAAAAGAATTACCACCATCCATACCTTCAGACATCACTTTCATTGCACGTACCAATGCAGCTGTTTTCCAATCTCCTTCGGCAGCGAATCCGTATCCATCTGCCATCAATCTTTGAACTGCAATCCCTGGTACTTGACTTAAACCATGTAAGTTTTCAAATGTATTGGTAAATGCAGTAAAATCACCTTCCTTTAAAAAAGATCTTAATCCAAGTTCGATTTTTGCCGATTCAATTAAATTCGTTCTTTTTGATCCATTAACCTTAAGTTGGTCACTTAATTCATACGATGTTTCATATTCTTCAATTAATTGATTTATTTTTCCATTATTGGTTGCTTTAATATGATTAATTAAATCTCCTAAGCCATATCCATTAACTGAATATCCAAACTTGATTTGAGCTGTCACTTTATTTCCTTCAGTTACAGCTACTTCCCTCATATTATCCCCAATCCGAGCTATTTTAGTCCTACGCCAAATATGCTTAGCCAATGCAGCTCTAGACCAAGTATTTATTTTGTCCAAAACATCTTTATCTTTCCAATGTCCTATAACAACTTTTCTATTTATACTTAATTTGGTCACTATAAAACCAAATTCACGATCACCATGAGCTGATTGATTCAAATTCATAAAATCCATATCAATCGTTTCCCAAGGTATCTTATCATTAAACTGGGTATTCAAATGCAGGAAAGGCTTATTTAAGTTAATAAGTCCATCAATCCACATCTTTGCTGGTGAAAAAGTGTGCATACATAAAATAAGGCCAATACAATTATTATTTGCATTTGCTTTCTGAGATAATTCTAATATTAATTCTGGACTAGTGACAACGTCATAAAATTTTACTTTTACAGAAATCTTATCATTAAAAAACTTAGCGATTTTTTTTGAGTTTGCTTTGACTTGATCTAAAACCTCCCTGCCATATAAATTTTGACTACCAGCTACTAACCAAACTTCATGCGATTTAAGTTTTAACATATTTTTTTACTTCCCACTGAATAAAATCATTACAAAAACGACAATTACAATTATTACTGTAGAAATCGTGATATCAACCCAATTATAACTTCTCTTATTTTGTTTAATTTGTTCTTTGGTAAGTGTACCATAGGTCAAACCTTTTATTTTATCAATATTCATAGCAGGTGTAAGTAAACTAACTAGAACTGCAATTAATATACATATCAAGAAAAAATAAACCCCAAAAAGTAAAAAATTCATATTTCCAAAATAATAAAAGATACTTTCTTCACTAATAAAAGGTTTCATCAGTTCCAAAATAATCCGTAGAGCAGCAATTACAAAACCAGCTACAAGTGTAACAAATGCACCATGTGCGTTAATTCTTTTATAAAATATTCCTAATAAAAATACAGCTGTGATCGGGGGAGCTATATAAGCTTGGATTTTTTGTAAATATTCGTAAAGAACACCACTAATATTTGACATGATTGGTATCCAAAGAATCCCCATAATAACAACAAAAACGGTTGCTAATCGTCCAATATAAAGTAGTTTTTGTTCATCTGTTTTTGGATAAAGTTTTTTATATATATCAACAGTGAAAAGTGTTGAGCAAGAATTAAATAACGATGCTAAAGAACTCATAAGTGCAGCTAATAAACCAGCTGCTACAAGTCCACGCATGCCTGCCGGTAATAAGTTGGTCATCAATACAGGGAATGCTTGATCGGGTGTATCCCAATAAATTTCACCACGTTGTTTAAGTGCCAAAGCAATGATACCTGGGACCAAAAATAGGAAAACAGGTAAAAGTTTTAATAGTCCACCCCAAATAGTTCCTCGCCTTCCTTCTTTAATATTTTTTGCCGTTAATACCCTTTGTACAATATATTGATCTGTACACCAATACCATATGCCAACAATAGTACTAGTAATCACAAGGCTGGGCCAAGGGAAATCCGGATCTGATACAGGCCTCCACATATTTAAATATTCAGAACCAACAGTAGCTTTCATTGAAGACCATCCGCCTACTGCATCTAATCCCAATAACGTAAGTGTAAGCGATCCAAGAATAAGTACAATAGTCTGTAGTGTTTCTGTATAAACAACAGCCTTCATTCCACCCATAACGGTATATATACCTGTCAAAATCACTGTTGCCATTGCGCCAGTCCAAAAATCAATTCCAAGTAGCGCTGAGACCACAACCCCACCTGCATAAACGGTTACAGAAACCTTAGTCAACACATAGGTAACAAGCGAAAAAACAGATAGAATCCAGCGCGAACGTTTATCGAACCTTAATTCGAGAAACTCAGGCATTGTAAACACACCACTCCGTGAATAAAATGGTAAAAATAACCATCCAAGCATCAATACTACCCAAGCTTGAATTTCATATATCAGCATTGGAATTTTATTAGAAGCTCCCGCACCAGCAAGTCCAACAACATGCTCAGAACCAATATTGGATGCAAAAATTGAGCACCCAATTACAAACCAACCCATATTCCGACCAGCAAGAAAATATTCTTCAGTTGATTTTTGTTTTCTTTTTAATACCCAAACTGTTACACCAAATATGCACAAAAAGTATATACCAATTACGATCCAGTCTAAACTTTCTAAACCTTTCATTTTAGTACGTGTTTATTTGTCTTTTTTCTGACCATAATAAGCATCTCTACCATGCTTACGTTGAAAATGTTTATTGATCAAGGACTGCTTTAACTTTGGTGCTTGTGGGTTAATAGACTTAGTTAACCAAGCTATTTTTGCAATTTGTTCAAGCAATGCACTATTATGAACAGCCTTTGCTACATTATCTCCCCAGGTAAATGGCGCATGATTACTCATAGTTACCATTTCTATCTCTGTTGGGACATAGGACTTTGAAATAAAATAATTTATTATCTGCACCCCAGTTTCATGCTCATAATTTTCCTCTATCATTGCGTCCTCCATGATTGGAACACATGGTACGTCAATTGCTAAATAATCTGCATGAGTTGTTCCCATGATTGGTATATCTTTTTGTGATTGTGCCCAAGCAGTTGCATAAGTAGAATGTGTGTGGACTATTCCACCAATTGAGGTCCAGTGTTTATAAAGCACGGCATGTGTATTTGTATCTGATGAAGGTCTTAAATCTCCCGATACAGTTTCGCCATTATAATCAACGATTACCATTTTTTCTGGACTAAGATCTTTATATAACACTCCACTTGGTTTAATAGCAAATACACCATTATGTCGGTCAACCGCACTTGCATTACCAAATGTGAACAACACTAATTGTAATTCAAACAATTTCATATTTGCATCGAATGCTTCTTCTCTTAATCCTCTATAATCAATCATATGTCACCATATTAGATTCAATAAATTGACCAAGCAAATTGTATTTTTCATATAATTGTTCATATATCACAATTCTGTTTGGATTTGGATAAAATAATTTTTCGAACCCTGCTCCCATTTTTTTCATAGCTTGTTCAACACTATCAAATGCTCCTGAAGCTGTCGCAGAAAACATTGCTGCTCCAAGAGCACATGTTTGGTCAGCTTTTGAAACTTTAATAGGACAATTAAGAATATCAGCAAGAGTTTGCATTACATAATCAGATTTCTGTGCAACGCCACCTAAAGCAATAACTCCCTCAATATTTATCCCTTGAGATACGAATCTTTCATTAATACGTTTTGATCCAAAACAAGTTGCTTCTACCAAACTTTTGAATATCTGAGGCGCATTAGTTCCTAAGTGAAGTCCATATAATGCACCTTTAAGAGACTGATTTGCATCAGGAGTTCTTCTGCCATTAAGCCAGTCAATAGATACTGGGTCATGTAATGTTGGTTCAATTAGAGATGCGGATTTGGAAAGTTCAGAAATCATGTTTTCACTTAGCTTATCAATTTCTTGTTTATTATTCTTAGTGTATTTCAATGGCCATAATAACAATTTTTTATACCAGGCATATACATCTCCGAAAGCTGATTGACCAGCCTCAAGTCCTAACATCCCAGGTATTACTGATCCATCAACCTGACCACAAATACCTTTTACCAAGTGCTCTTTTTTATTCATGGGTGCAACCATAATATCACAGGTAGAAGTTCCAATTATTTTGCTAACATAGTTTGGTTCAATTTGACCACCTACTGCACCCATATGAGCATCAAAGGAACCAACTGATACAATTACATTATTTGAAAGGCCTAATTGTTTTGCCCATTTTTCTGATAGTTTACCTACAGCTACATCAGATGTATATGTTTTATTAAAACAGCTTGGATTAAAATTAGATAAATCAATATCTATACTTGATAAAAATTCAATTGATGGAATTCCCTTGAAAGTTTTATGCCACAAAGCTTTATGTCCAGCAGCGCATCTACTCCTCATTATTTGATTTGCATCTGATCCACCTGTGAGAAGGAATGGTATCCAATCACAATGTTCGAACCAGGTATAAGCGGCATCCCTTACTTTCTTATCTACTTTATTTGTGTGAGCAATTTTGGCCCAATACCATTCAGCTGAATAAACTCCACCAACATATTTCAAATAATCAATTTCAAAGTTAGAATTAACTTCATTTATTTTTTTTGCTTCATTTATAGCAGTATGATCCTTCCATAAGTGGAACATCGCATTAGGATTATGCTTAAAATTTGATTTCAATGAAAGTGGTGTTCCATTTGAATCAACGGGGCACGGGGTTGAACCAGTCGTGTCCACACCGATTCCAATTACAGATTTTTTGTCTTGAGAATTAATTCCATCCAATATTTCACAGATCACTGATTCCATAGATTCAATATAATCTAAAGGGTGTTGACGGTATTGGTGCTTTGATGCATCAACATATTTGCCTTCGGACCATCTGGGATAAAAACTGTACGCATTAGCCAATACTTCACCTGTATTCACATCCACAAGTAGTGATCGAACGCTATCAGTACCAAAATCTAAGCCTATAGTGTAAGTTTTAGGCATTAAAGTAAATTTATCTTCATATCATAATATCTTACATAAGTATCTTTTATTTTATTATAGTAAGTATCGATATCATTTCAATGAATTTAATAATAATTTCAGGATAATTATACTGCAAATTATTATTAACTCATAATTCCTATCTTGATAGAGAAAGAGAGCAAACGTGATAACAATAAAAACACATAAACAAATTGGTCATAAACCTTCATTTTATATAATACCGCTTATTTTATTTTTTTCTGCTTGTTCATCTAATCTAAACCAGCCAGAAACTCGTGTAGAAGAAGTTGTAGATGTAATTCATGGCATTGAATTTCCCGACCCTTACAGATGGCTTGAAAAACAATATAGTTCTGAAACAAGAAATTGGATAGATAGACAAAATAATTATGCTGAAAAAGTAGTTGGTAAAAGTGCGTTTAGAGATCAAATAGAAAAGCGTATGAAGCAGTTATCATTAGAAACTTATAATCCAAACAGTTCACCACCCCGTTCAGCTGGTGACTATCAATATTTTACTTTCCGACCCGCAGGGAAAGAATTACCAATCATTTTTCGACGACCTATGCCAACCGACAGTTTGTTATTAGGTTCGCCCATTGATCCGACATTAGAATATGAAGTGGTATTGGATCCTCATGGTAAAAGTCCAAAAAATACATTGAGATATTCAATTGTAGATTTTTCTGATAATGGTGATAAAATGATTTATAGCCAAAGAGATGGCGGTGAAGATGAATTACGAATAAAAATTCGCGATCTGAATAATAACTCTGATCTTCCTGACAGTTTGCCACGATCACTATATGGCACCATATCTTTTTCAAAAAAGGATAATGGTAGTTTATATTATGTTAAAAGATCACGTGAAATAGGTCCTCGGGTTATGCGTCATAAACTAGGAACGGACATTAATGACGATGAGCTTATTTTTGGAGAAGGCTATGGTCCAGAATGTTTTATGAGTGTAATTCAAGCAGATAGTGGCCGATATCTTATTTTTAGCATAAATCACGGGTGGGCACGTTCTGAATTACACTTTCAAGATTTAGAAACTGGTACAAAAATTCAAACGATTGCTGATAATTTAGATGCACGTTTTTATACTCGAATTCATAATAATACACTTTTTATCCGCACAAACTATGGGGCAGATAAAAATCGCCTAATGTCCGTAAACTTAAAAACCCCGGGCATAAAAAACTGGCAAGAAGTAATCTCCGAAACTGAACATGTTATGGAAAATTTTACCTTTATTGATGAAAAGATTTATGTTACATATATTGTAAATGCCAGTAATCAAATAAAAGTTTATAATAATAAAGGGAAGTATTTGGATAATATCGCTATTCCAAGTCATAGCAGTGCATCAATACGCAGTGCTCAAGATGGATACGCATACCTTACTATTTCATCTCTTACTAATCCAGTTACTATTTATAAAATAAATCTGGATACAAAAAAACGTCAAACATGGTATAAAACCAATTCCAGCTGGGATCCCGAAGGTATAATTGTCAAACAAATATGGCGGAATTCTAAAGATGGTACAAAGGCACCAATGTGGGTAATGCATCATAAGGATATCAAACTAAATGGAAATAATCCAACCTGGCTAACCGGATACGGCGGTTTCTATGCAGGAAGAAAACCAAGATTTAATACTGCTGCTGCATTGTGGGTGGAATTAGGAGGTGTTTACTCAGTAGCTACACTTCGGGGTGGTAGCGAATTTGGAGAAAGCTGGCACCGAGATGGTATGCTCTTAAATAAACAAAACGTATTTGATGATTTCATTTCTGCAGCAGAGTGGCTGATAGAAAATAAGTATACAGATACAAAACATTTAGGTATACAAGGTACGAGTAATGGGGGACTTCTGGTCGGTGCTGCGATGACACAACGTCCCGAATTATTTCGTGCAGTTTTATGTGGATACCCAGACGTTGATATATTACGTTTTCCTTGGTATACCAATAACAGTAATATACCTGCAATGCGCGAATATGGCTCATCAAAAATACTGGAACAATTTGAGGCAATTCGTAAGTATTCTCCCTACCAAAATGTTAAGCAAAACGTAGCTTATCCTGCAGTAATGCTTATGACGGGTGATATGGATACCAGAGTTCCGCCTTTGGCCGGTAGAAAAATGACAGCGATATTACAGGCATCATCTTCATCAGGTTATCCAATTATATTAAGATATACTCCGAAATCAGGTCATGCTGCAGGTAGAGGAATATCATTTACGCGACGTATTGCTGATATTGCAATGGAATTTACTTTTATGGCCCAACAACTTGAACTTGGCAATTAGGTTATCTGTGAAGTAGAAAAAAACATTTTCCCAAAGCGGTTCATGATTGGAATAAAGTGTAAATGGTAATAACTCTAATGAGAGTTTCAATATATAAAATAATAATTATAAATATTTTTTGTTGGTTTACCTGTGCCCAACTACTATCACAAAACTTAAATCTTCATCTACAGTTAACATCTTTTAAATCCTTATATGATAAACAGAGTAATTCAGAAAGTGTACCATCATCAATAAGTAATTCACAAGATGAAGAATGTCGAACTGCTAAGATTCAAGTAAAAGCGGAAAACTATATTGATACAGAGCGCAACCTCAAGTATTTACTAGAAAGAACCCCCAATGATATTTGTGCTTTACTTGCACTTACTGATTTATATTATATGCAATACCGTTTCGAAGAAGGACAGCAAATACTTGATGATGCTGTTGCTCTTAAATCAAATTATTCTGTACGACTTCAAAAAGCCCGTTATGCTATAAATAAAATGGATTTTACTGGAGCCAGTAACATATACAGTCAAATTGTTGAAGAGGATAGCACTTCACTTGAAGCTATTTATGGTTTGGCAAACATTTCATATTGGTTGAATAACTTTATGGATAGTCAAAACTACCTCCAAAAACTGATTTCGCTTGATTCCACATATGCACCAGCTCACCTATTATACTCCAAAATTCATCGGGAGTGGCAAAATACAGCAAAATGGAAACAATCTATTCGTAATGCAGTTGAATCCGACTCTCTATACGCTGAAGCACGTGCAGCTTTTGCATCAGTATTACGAAATGAAGGCTCCCCTGAACAGGCACATCAACAGGCACATATGGCTTTGGAAATTGATCCTTATTGTATATCAGCATATCAATATCTTGGTAATGGAGGTTCGCTTAAAAGTCATGATCGTTTCCCAGGTGCAGATGATGCCGATTCATCCTTTATTAAATTATTAACACAAGGGAATGATCACTTACTACACCATCAATACAATAAAGCTAAAAGCTCTTTTGATGCTGCTTTGGTATTTTATCCAAAAGATGTTACTGCAAATATGGGTATTGGTATAATTCATTATTTTAAAGGTAATTACGAAATAGCTTTATCAAAATTTTGGAATATTTTAGAAGATTATCCTCATTATGGTCTGGCTCACTATGGTATTAGTTTAGTGCTTAAACGTAAGAAAGATATAGTAAACATTAGGCTTAATGATATGCTTACCTCTTTCAATAATCGGCGTACACCACCTGTTCCAAATCACTTGAGAGATGTATTTCTAGATTACGATCGACTTGATCCAGAATTACAAAAGATTATTTTAATATCAGCTGAGCCACTCAGTAATTACATCACAGCCTTGTATATATCAGGTGCGACCTTTCAACTGATACCATTTCATAATCGTCTCTGGGAGTTAAAACATAAAGCAAAAACAAAGAATACTCACACTTTTGATCTCAGATTATGGGATGATGTTAAGGGCCAAGGGGGATTTCATGCTGTTGGTGGTGAAGAATGGCTTCGGGAAGTAAAGTACCAACGTTGGAATATACTGACTCATGAATTCACGCATCAAGTTCATGGCATTTTATCTAAAAAACAGCGCGATCAAATTACGGTCTATTTTCAAAAAGCTAAAAAAGAACGGCGAACACTTGATCATTATGCTGATTTTAATGAAATGGAATACTTAGCGCAGGCAGTAGAGGCCTATATATATGATAATAAACTTGCTGATCAAAAAGGAACAAGTGGACATACACGTGAAATTCTGAAAGCAAAAGATCCAAGTTTATACAAATTTATTGAAAACTTAAATTCGTCTGATAGTTATCGTGAGAATGAAATTCGTGCTTATCGACGATTGGGATTAAATATGATACGTAATGGAAATATTCCAGCGGCAATAGAAACTGCACAAAAGGGGTTGTTTCAATACGGTAACCATCCTGATTTACTTGGATTGCTTGCACAAAGTTATCGTCTACAGGGTCAATACCAAAAAGCAACGCAAATAGATCAACAGATGGTTGATTTATTTTCTGAAAATTTAAGTGGGTATGCTGGTCTTGCTGATGATATTTCCTTTTCTGCACATGATTATAGTCAAGCCATAAAATTTCTTCAATCATGGAATTCTGAACAGAATAATTCAATCAATGATCGCTATGAATATTATATACGTTTAGCTCAACAATATTATAATTTTGGATTATTTGATAAAATGGAAACTACCATTGATTCAGCTTCAATTATTATTACTTCCCCCAATCCATATACTAACATTCCAAACCCATGGATAATGAGTGCCTATGGACTTTTGCACAGACAATACTATCAGGAAGCTGAAAATAAATTCCTTTACAGTATTGATCGAATTGACAGAAATGATCCCGATGCTTTGGCAGAATTATCTCTAATTCGCTTGAGATCCGGCGATAAACAAAAGGGCGAAGAATATTTAAATACAGCTAAAATACTAGATAGTGATGCCGCGCGCGTTCAAGAAATAGATGCATTATTTTTCATGAATAATGGAAATGATTCCAAAGCAAAATCAATACTTGAAAAGGTAATCAAGAATTACCCAAGAAGAATAAGTAGTTACATTCTGCTGAGTGAACTCTATGAACCTATGAATCCAAAAAAATCAACCAAATTACTATTTGAAGCCCATGAAATTGTATCAAAAAAAGAACCTGTTCTTTTCATATATAGAAATAATCATTTCGAACCTAGAGGTACCCTGGATAAGCCATTTATATCACAATTATATTCAAAAATAGCAGAAGAAAGTGAAAAAACAGGGAATATACAAGAAGCAATTGAATACCATACAAAAGCGTTATCTTATTTTAAATATAACTATGATTCTTATATCGCCTTATTAAAACTTAATTTAAATACTGGAAAAGCCGAAACCGCAAATCAGGTTTTTAATAAACTTGTAAAACAATCTCCACCAAAAAGATTTATTGTAATTGCTAAAGAGCTTCTAAAATAGTAATTACAGATATTGATCCCCTACCATTTAGAATATTGGTAAAGAGTACTATTCCATGCAAATCATTCCCAATATGGAGGTATTTGTGTCTGATTTTTACCTGTCATTTCCCATCTTAGTAAAGATATCGGCATAAATCCAATTTCCATAAATTCATCCATAAACTTTTTAATATTGAAATCCTTACCAAGTTCTAAATATCTTTCTGTCAATAGTCTTTCTATAAGAACTGGTCCTATGGTATAACCTATACCATAGAGAGGTTTGCGCATATATAATTCAAGATCATGCCATATAGTAGGACTATCTTTTGGTACCCATCCATAGGGCGTATAATTAGTAACGTATTGAAACGCCTCTTCAAATGTTTGTTGATTAGAATGCATTTTTAAATCAGCAACCGCACGAATTGCTCGAAAGGCTTTTAAATGATACATTAATTCTTCCGCTTGAGGTATGTCATCTAATAATCCTGTATAGCTTAAAAATTTTTCAAGCGCTGTTGCTAAAGCTTCTGCACGAACCCCATCGATAAAGAATAGTCTTGATTTACCACGTATTGGATGTTCATCTTTTTTATGTCTTTGGGCGTCGAGATCATGTCCTAGAAATCCGTGTACGCTCAATGGTAAAGGGTAACGATCAAGTACATGTTCAAAATAATCTCTTTCCGTATTTCGCAAATAACTATTTGCTGCTTTAGGTGCTTTAAAATAATCTGGAACAGTAAATAACTCAACTTTGTGCAAAAAATCATACATGTGCTTCATGGCATTATTGTACCTATAAAGGTAATCCTCACGATTATCTACTGGATCTAATAGAGGTTTGTGGCGGTTTCCATATTCTTTCAGCTTCATTGATGTTATTGCCCGTTCATATTCACGCTGACACAGAAGTAATAACTCATCCCATGTATATGGTAACATAGCTACGTTCTTCAGATACCAATTATAATTGTCTATGCCAATACCGGATTCATTTTCAATTTCTGGCCGAATTTTTTCTAGCCAAATCTTAAATTGATCAATTGCTTTTAAAGCTGACTGAGCATCGGATACTAGTTCCGGATGGTCGGTTTGTAATTTAGGTATTAATTCTCTTAATATTTCTCCTTCCCTATTTTTTGTATGAATACCTATGAAGGCTAAATCAGCCTTAGGTTCAACAAGATTTTTTCTAGCTTGATCTAATATTTTTGGTATGGCTCTAAGTTCAATTTGAAACTCCTTTAGTCTACCTTTTGACATTGGTACTTCTGGAACACGAATTGAGCGTGCCATTTTTGGACCGAACTGGAAATTGATGACAGCATAAAATGCAGGATCTCTTGACCAAGGGCGCGTAACCTTGTGTCTAAATTCCATCGCATTCATTTCGGACTTAACTAATTGATAATCTACTTGTTGTGGGATAGACCAGTCTAAGGTATCAATGGCTTCCAATTTTTTCTGATATTTTATTAATTTATCTAATTTTTTACTCATTGCCTTTACTCGATAGTCCGGCACACCATTTTTAACTTCAGGATAAATAAATTGGCGAAATGATTCATAAAGATCAACTAATTCTATATATTTTTTATCTTTATCGATTGTTCCATGCCCTTTAAGGCCAATGCTAATTGAAGCAAATAAGCATATAAAGACAGTTGTTTTATAAGTTAATCTTAACACCATGGTAAAGTTCTCACTTTTGCTTCATATCGATAAAATAGGTGCATTAGTTTATGTTGCTTCATGTAATTATCATACCTAATTCCTCTATTATTATTTTCCAGCTCTAACTCTTGCTTCATGTAGATAAAATACATCCATTGGTATATGGTGATCTAAAGGATAAACCTCCATAAGTAATTTATAAAGTTGTGGATCATAACGCATCAAATCCGCGGATGATAAAACATAACTATCACTATTTTTATAGTCATAGTTTGAATTAAACCAAAACTGCGTGCCTTCACCCCAATATTCAAAAACATTTGTTGTTCCATAACTTCCAGCCCAAAGTCCATTTTTCATTGCATCTTCATAAGCAAGTTCAATTTCCCTTGCTAACTTAGGATCTGCTCCCCTTATAGCGCGATGAACACTATGAGCTAGTTCATGAATAAATATATTTTCACCAAAGTATTTGGTTCGAGGCCGTCCTTTCTTTTTCCCATTATCTGAAAGATCCGGATAGCCAAGTATATTCTCTTCGGTACCTGTAGTATAAAGGCCACCCATGCCGCGGGCACGCCTGTTCCAATATTCCTGATCAGTCAATTTACCAATTTTTTTATCGTAATTATCTCTTTCATCATTAGTCAGCCGTAAATCATCTTTTCTGGGTTTTTTCCAATCTCGTTGCTCCGGTAGGTCAGTAGTTGAATCTGTATCGGCCATAACACCAAACCTCGTACCATTTCTTATCATTTCCTTGCGTAAATCTGGTCGTTCGGATAGCATGTGTATAACAATATCCCGGGCAACAAGTAATGCTATATCTGGAACATCAGATGATGATGTAATTGGTATACCTTGAGCATCAATATATTTCTGGTAAAATGGGTCCAAAACTAAGTGTTTGGGGGGGGTGGTAATATTTGCTTTAAAATAATCTTTTATAATAGCCCCTTCACCTGAAGTTATTAAAGTTGGTTCAGTTTGATTAATAAACTTGACCCTACTTTTATCCTTATCCTGCGCATACATTATGCCACTGACAAAAAATTGGCTGAGAAATAATAAAGTTGGAAAGCTAACATGCCATAGCATATGATATTCCTTTTGTTTTGTAAGTAAAGCCTAAATATTGATTCACTAAACTAATTGATTTATATCAAAAAAAAGCAAGTAACATGTCACTTGCTTTTTAATTTTATTCAATGGAATAATTTTCTGAATTTGTTTTTATTACATAATCAATAAAAACTTAATTCCTACCTAGTGTCCCACCAAACTTTGACACTCATAATATCAGGACTAATAGGCAACCCTGTTTCTGAAACGGTTTCCATATTGTAGTTCAACTCAGATGATGGCCAAGGCATCCTTCGAGGAACTTCATTAATTGGAACTCCAAACGTATTGGATATCGTATGTTGGGTACTCCACCCAGAATATGTATCATATGCTGATATAATTTCAGGATAACCTGTTCTCCGCCAATCGTTCCAAGGCTCAGGTGTACAAAAATTAGCTATATATTTTTGTATCATGATATCCTTGTGCGCATTGGTGCTTGCACTTAGACTAGGCAGTGATGCAAGATAAGTGGTAATGTCTGCAGCTGCGACACCATTTTCTTCCATATCAGCCTTTATGGCATCACGATAAATAGGATCAGCTGCTCCTGCGCCTGAAATTATGAAGGTTGCTTCAGCTTCGATAAACTTAACCTCCGCATAATCCATCAAACGTCCTGGAGAATCTCGGGAAGTGAACAATGTTCCGATTCCTGAAACACCATCTTGAGCCTCTCGAGACACATCTGTTAAAAATGCGCCATTTGCTGTTCCATGATAACCGCCACCCGTTATAGCTTCGTCTGCATGTAAGGGTAAACGGGGATCACTAAGTGACTTAAGCAGGTCAATGTAATGGGTAGACATCTGCCTATGCGAGGTTGGAGAATCCGTTGTCCGGGTCCCCGCAAATTTCACTCGATACCAAGGGTTACCTGCTAAATCTGCACCTGGATATTTAAAATGTGCATTATCTGCATTACTTTTAAATCCATTTGCAACAGCAGCCAGTGCAGCTGAAGCTCTTGCATTTTTATCACCAGGAGCTTCCGATAGACGCATTTGATAGCGAGCCTTAAGCGAATAAGCTAATTTTGCCCATTTTGCTGGATCCCCATCATCATAGATTAAATCACCACTACCCAATTTAAGTGCATGATTTTCTCCAAAAGCAGTAATCGCTTTATCTATCAATGAGTGTATCGCTGTATAAATATCTTCCTGTTTATCATACTTCGGTGCCAGAACTGTTGCATCCCAAGCTTCGCTATAGGGAATATCCCCAAACATATCGGTTAAAAACGCCATGGTCCAGGCTTCCATTAAATAGGCAACACCTACGTAATTTGAAGAACCGTCCTCTTCCGCCATTTTTCCCATTATTCGGGCGTTTTTTATTATGGTCGCATAACCCGTATCATAAACATCACCAAACGTGAAAAAAGGTTGTCCTACCTGATACAGATCTGTCTCATAGTAGTATCGGGCTTGACTTGAAGATGTTTGCTGTGTCCAGTAAGAGCTTACGTGTGCAGGCCAGTGATCAAACATATTATGCGAAAATGCAGCTATGATTGGTGCAGCTTGAAGATAAAGAGGTGCTGATGTCGGTGAATTCGGATCATTATTAACATCCAAAAAAGTATCAGAGCAACCATTTAAAAACAATCCTGCAATCAGAACTGTGGAAAAAAATGAACTTCTTAGTTTCATAGTAATAATTCCTTTATTTGAACTTTTAAACATCTGGTCTCTACCCCTTATCATAACCCAATATCCAAACCAAAATTATAGCTTTTGGTCGGCGGCGGAGTCCACCAATAGTAAGCTTGAGAACCATTATCAGTCCCCATAAAGTTAGCTTCAGGATCACCCATCGAAAAATCAGTATCGATCCACAGGTTACGCCCAGACAGATTAAAGCTCAGGCTACTAAATGGAGTTTTTTCAACGATGGATTGAGGAAACCTATATGAGTAGGCCAATTCACGCAGTTTAACAAAACTTCCGTCTTCCACTTGATTTTCATGCTGAAGGCCATATCTCGTATAAAAAGTTCTGTCTTTAGTCAGCTCAACTGTATTCTTTTGCCCTGTTGTTTCATTTACACCAGGCCAAACATGTGTACTACCACGGTCTTCAGTGATTTTTGCTGTTCCAGCGCGAATTGTATAGTTGAGGTTAAAATTAAGAACATCTCCCCCCCTGCGAATATCAATCAACGCTGATACGGTATGATTTTTATATCTGAAGTTTGTCAAAAAGTTCCCCAGCCAGTCCGGCTGAATTTCACCGATGACGACTTGACCATCAGCCACAATTGGCCAACCATCACTACCAATTAAATATTCATTATTATCATTCCTTTTATAACCGTATCCGAAAATGACACCGTAACCATGTTCTTTTTCTATTTGGATTGATGGCCAGCTGTATCCTGCTATATATAGCCTTGTTACCCCGGGCGCCAATTCTACGACTTCACTTTTATTCTTGCCATAGTTAGCTCGAATAGTCCATGTAAAATCGTTCGACTCAAAAGGGATGGCTTCGATACTTAATTCGGTTCCTTTATTGGATATTTCTCCTGCATTTCGGATCATACTTGTATATCCCGTCCCAGAGGGAACAGGGGTGGCATAAATCTGATCTTTTGTTGTCCGATTATAAACGCCGAAATCAAGTTTTAAACGCCCTCTAAAAAATCGTAGATCCATCCCAAACTCTGTATCTGTAGTCATTTCAGGCTTCAGATTTGGATTCCCAAGGCTGTTACTTGCCATATAACCAGCTTGTCCACGGTATGGAAACTGTATAGCCTGGCTGTTCGCTTCATACCATTGACCAAAATATGCCGACTCATATGTTGATCCCAATGAATATAGAGGCGCATCAGAACCAACATTCGCAAATGAAGCGCGGATTTTCCCGAAGTAAAGGGGAGAATCCATTCCAAATCCCAGCAAATCAGTAAATACTAATGATAAGTTTAATGATGGATAAAAGTAAGAATTATTATTTTTCGGTAACGTGGATGCCCAGTCGTTTCGGCCACTTAAAGAAATATAAAAGATGTCATTGTAATCCAATGCTAATTCCCCATATAATGCATAAAGCCGCCTCTTGGACTCATACTCTGAAGCGGTCACAGTAGTGTAGTTAGACTCGTGGAAAAAATCAGCAATATTTTGGGTTATCCCATTTAATGCATTATGACTATAATCTTGTATATTGACATTAGAACCAACTAATCCATTAAGAGTGATTTGATCCGTGAGTTTTACATCATTAATAAACAGCATAAGATCATTATTGATTTCACTCCTTGAAAGTTTCTGGCTAAATACGCTGCCAGACCCTCCTACGCGTGGTCTCAGGTTTTCATGTTCACCTCGCGTATCAACATATTTATCTACTCCAACTCGTTCTGTAAGAGTCGCCCAATTGTTGAAGTTATAAGAAAGAGTTTGAGAAAGAATGTAACGGTCTACTTCACTATGTTGAAGCATATTTTCTGCATACCACCAGGGGCTATCCTGATATCCACCCCCTGCAGTGACTACAGTTCCATCGTCGTTTTGCCAATTTTTTGCTTCTTTTGTTGCAGGCCATAAACGCATTACACGTTCAGGAGAATTCCAGCCACCTGGGTGTGGTCCCGCTGTTTTAGTGTTAATGTAGGATAAACTCGTGGCTGACTCAATATCGTTAAAAATATTTTGCTGTACTCTAGCATTGAATGAAAGTTTTTCAAGCGATGAGCCAGGCATATTCCCGATCTGGTCTATCCAGGTTGTATTTACTAGATAAGTCTGATCTTGACTACCACCCGAAAAGCCAATACTGTGTTCTTTAAGCGTCCCCATTTTGCCATTATAAAAATCATCTGCATGATTGTTGAAGGGGACTTTCCCATTATAATGTGATTTTACTTCTGCGCTTTCTTCACCTCTTTTAGGCCCCCAAGATATATCGTACCAACCTCCTCCTCCTTCAAAAGCTGATTCAGCCCAAGCGCCGGATGCAGCATCACCAAAAACTGCAAATTTACCGGCATCCCCAGAGTGATACATCTGTTGAGTCCCATCGATAATTGCTGTATCAAAGCGCTGTTTTGTCGAATAATTAATCCTAAATTTTCCTGCTTCTCCCTTCCTGGTAGTAATAAGTATTACACCATTGGACGCTCTTGACCCATAAAGAGCCGTGGCGCTTGATCCTTTGAGAACCGATATACTTTCAACATTATTCATATCAATATCCGCTGCCCGGTTAGTAGCGGTAGTACCACCTCCGAGAGGATGAATTCCAGGGATCGGATCCTCATTGTTAGCAATGGGCACTCCATCGACTACAAACAACGGCTGGTTTTCACCATTTATTGAACTTTCACCACGAATGACAATCCTTGCTGAAGCGCCCGGCTGACCACCAGAAGACGTAATCAGCACACCAGAAGTTTTCCCTGATAAAGCATTCACAATGTTTGTGGCAGGAGTTCTACGTAAATCTTGCCCTGAAATCTGGTCAACTTTATAACCAATAGCTCTGGAAGCGCGTTCAATTCCCAATGCGGTAACAACGACTTCATCCATTGAAACCGGACTTAGAGTGAGTTGAAAATCTAATTGCGCAGTTTCACCGCTATTAACAAGTACTACCTGACTTAATTCTGTATAACCAACGTAAGTTACAGTAACAGTATATTCACCCGGTTGAATATTCGAAACAAAATATGCTCCCTCTGCATCAGCAGCAGCACCAAAGGAAGTACCTTCCAATACAACATTAGCACCAGGCAATCCTTGTCCATCTGAGGATACAACTCCACTAAGATTCCCCGTTTGGCTAAGTAGAAAACTTGAAAGAGTAACCGTAATTACTAGAAAACTTAGGCAGGACTTTTTCATAACTATCTCCGACGTTTTAATTTTCAAATTTCAATCACTAATTGATTTGTCGTTCCAAACAAAGTCATAAAAATTAAAGTATGTTATTAATTACGACTTATTCAGAACGCTCACTTAGTGAAAAATAATGATACAGACCTTTACATGTCAAGATATAATATAATAATAGATGATATAATATAATAATAGATGATAATAAATAAACTTAGTCTGCTCACAAAAATACTGATATCTGAACACTATTTTTCAATGGTTCAGAAATATTACATGCCTTATCGCTTCATATTTTTCTTTCGTTATTTTGATTTTTAATCTCGTCGAATATAAGTAAAAAATAATATCATATAAATTATTATGTTATATATTATAATTTAATATTATATATTAGTATCTTAATAATTATACTTCTGCAGCTTAAACGTGGGTAGCTCTCCACCTTAGCCTTCTAAAGTTAAGTTGCAGATTATAAAAAAGCCTCTCATGAG
>PCAG01000030.1 GCA_002730475.1 Spirochaetales bacterium
TTACCCGGAAAGAACCCGGTATGAAATAATATAGGCAGTCCCAGATTCTGAGCCTCTTCATATATCTCATAGGCACTTTTCGCCGAAGGTTTGAAATTCTGGATTACCGGATGCAGTTTTATACCCCTGCATCCCCTTGTTTGAAATTTCTTCATTTTGCTCAGTTTATCAGGATCATCAGGATGGACGGACATAAAGGGGATGAAGCCCTTGTTAGCAGACGCGGAATCGACTATATCATCAGTTTGCACGTGAGGCTCCAGGGCTACAATAACTGAATGAGATATTCCTGTTTGTTTCATGGCCTTCAATAATTTATCTTCATCAGCCTCCCCTGCAAGCTTCTCCATTGAACTTTTCATCTGTCTGCAAAAGAGGTGATTTATACGTCCAAGATATACGTTTGCATAACTTAATTTTTTTGACAATCTCGCCAAGAAAGAATCACTGTCTCCTCCCAGAATATTACCCACATGAGTATGCACATCAATTATTTTCATTGATACCCTTCTTGCGGGCTATAAGGCTGAATAGATTCCCCCTTCCACCAAAGAGCCTGACACCTCCTTCAATCAATTTACGAATCCATACATTCCTCTCAAGAAATGGCCTGTGAAAGTAAGTAGTATATTCCCTTAATTCAAGAATCTCGAAGCTAGCAAGATTATTTGATATCATCTCTGATGGAACAAACCCCTTGTCCTTATCTATTCCTATCGAAGACTGTTCTACAGGAGAGTGGAAATCTACCATCTTTATTATCTCTTCCTTGCTCAGGCCTTCTTCAATTACCCCATTGTCCCTTAACTTATCATTAATCTTTTCCTGCATTGAATCAGTAATTTCCATGCCAAAGCCAGCCAGTTTGTATACAGACGCCACAATCCTTAAGAATATGGAGTTAAAGAAACTCTTATTAGGCTCATGTGCAAATGCCAGGCAACCACCATCTTTCAAAACACGATCTACTTCCTTAAGGAAAACATGATAGTCTGGAACGTGATGCAGGACAGAATTAAATGTAACGGCATCAAAGCTGGAATCTCCAAAAGGTATTGACTCTGCATCCCCAACTAGATAATTTATATCTTTCATTCCAAATTTTTCTTTTGAACACTTTAGCATTTCAATACTGAGGTCATAACAAATTATACGATCACCCGAGAGATTGTTCTGTAGGGTTTCCACTACAAATCCAGTCCCTGACCCTATATCAAGTACAGTAAGAGGTTTTCTTCCATTCAATGTCTTAATAAGAATCTTCCCAAAAGATTCCCACCACGACCTGTCACCGCTCATTATTTCAGGATGTCTGATATCATATTCTCCGGCCTCAACTTCGTAGAATACCCTGTTGACGTCCTTTACTGTTTTTAGATCCATTTCCATTTATCTTATTATTTCAAACGTTTCACCCTGACAAGATTCCAGAGAGCATTAATATTCAAATTAGATACAAGGTTTTTCTCAACACTAGACAAATAGAAACAGGCACTGCAAGTGTGATCACCAATACTATACCATGCCTCCTTAATATCCATCTCCAATACATTTGGTGCATCATAATAACCTATCAGATTGGTACACGGATATAACCTACCGTCGGTATCAACCGTAGCAAAAGTTCTTCCACCGCAACAGGGAACAGGCCTAAAATCAGGATACTCGCCTAATTCATCCTTAAATAGGAAGAAACGAGTATAGCTCGTAGGCCAGTTGAGGGCGTTATTAAAATTAGTTATTGAGTTAAAGAACCTCTCTGGATGTTGTTTCTTTAACTCAATAATCTTTCTTAATGCCTTCCTATAAACAATATCATCTGGTGTTTCCGTACTTATGATTTTAACATGTCCGTCCTCTGAGCTCTGTGGAAACAGAAGCCCGAAATTTAATATTGCATCGTATTCCACTGCCAGATCCATCATTTCTTCAATATATTCCAGATTATGTTTTTGAAGAGTAGATCTGATACTCCTATTAATATTATGTTCCCGTAATAATCTCAGGCCGTCTACGGCTCGTTTGTAGCTTCCTTTACCACGTGTAATATCATTTATTACTTCAGGACCATCTATACTTATACAGACCATATCAAGCCTTTTTGCAGTTTCAATATGACGCTGGATGAAATAGCCATTTGTTACTGCTGAACAAAACAAGCTTTTAGACTTGACATAATTGACTATTTGAGAGAAATGCGGGTGCAGAAAAGGCTCTCCACCAATTAGAGAAACCTCAATCACGCCCATTTCCTGGAAGGCATCAACAATCTTAAAGATATTATCTTTACTGATATCATCATTATGACGGCGGTAAAAGTTAGAATAACAGTAAGTACACTTCAGATTACATTTGTCTGTAATATGTATATTTATTTCTAACGGTGCTTGTCGTCCAAACAGCTTGCGTGATGCTACTTTCAGTCCACCCATCGCTTTTTTTGATAGTTGTCCCATTACTTATTTTCGCGGGCTGCAAAGTATGGATGCTTCTCAATTCTTACAGGCTGATCATTGTTCTGTATTGGCTTAAGAAATTTATTTATAAAGTCCGTATCATAAGATCTCATACACAATGTCTTGTTTCGTATATTATTTTTGTGAAACTCAATCATTCGATTCCAGATAGAAACTAAAGGTTCCTCACGAAGGTTCCCGTATGAGATAGGCACAAATGTACATGGTAATATCTCTGCATATGGTGTTATATATATTTTCTCAATAATGGCAGGACATCCCGGCCGCATGCTGAGATTTGCGCTGAAATCAATCTTCATCTCTCTGTGCTCCTTTATCATCTCAAGTATTTTCTGTGCATTTTTTTCAGACAGAAAAATAGCATTATTATCTGCCCAGTTCCCAACGCTCCCTCCGTGTGCAATACAGAGGAAAATTGACTTGTCTTTAGCAAATTGAATCAACTCCTGGACCTTCTGAAAGTTAAAGTCACCCAATGTAAGGCTGATACCAACTTTAACCTTTTCATCCTTAGCCCAGTTAATTGTATCCATAACCACCTGATAATGCCCATCATAGCCACGGATCCTGTCATTCTCCTCCGCACAGGTACTTTCCAGGCTGACAACTATACTGTCTATACCAAGAGAGGAGAAATACTTTACCTTGTCTCTTGTCAGATTTATTCCATTAGTTATCAGGTTAACAATTTTGTTCTTTGGGTTCAAGGCCGTAATTACATCACCAATATCTTTACGAATGAGAGGTTCACCACCTGTTACGTTTACCGATACACATCCAAGCTTGTCTAGCTGCTTACCAAGTAATTTATATTCAGACACAGCCATTCTGTTCTTTTCTTTTTCATAGTCACGGAACTTAGTACAAGAACACATTACGCATTCTGAATTACATATGAAAGTTGTGGCGATCTCAGCTACCCTTAAGTGAGGTTTTTTAAGTACTGCTCTGTCAAACACCCCATGGGCAGCCCTTGGTAATACCCACCATTTCTTCAAGAAAAAATCTTTATATCCTTGTATAATTTCAATCATTATTCTCTATCTCTAACCCGTCAACTTTCAGGAGGCGTATTCTTTCTCTCAATTATTCTTCTAAAAAACCTTGGGTGCAAGTTAGTTATTTTTGCTACCAACAGCTTTAAAGGTGATTCAACCATACTTATTTCTTGAGGGTGATTAATTATTGATATAACTTTATCGGCCACCTTTTCTGGCGAGGTCATCACATTATCCTTCTTATACCCCTCATAATTAGGTCTATTTAAGAAACCAGTATCAGTTGGTCCTACAATGAGAGAAGTAATATCGACATTTGTGTTCTCCAATTCATACGCAAGCGATGAAGAATAGGCAAAGAGTGCCGCTTTACTGGCACAATAAGCCCCCTGATATGGAGCAGCATACACACCACCAAGCGTATTGATGTTTATTATGTGACCTCTTCCCAATTTCATCATATCCGGCAGAATACACCTGATTAATATTACAGGGGCTTCATAGTTAACCTTCGTCATTTTAAGTTCTTCTTCAAGTGATACGTTAGTCCAATAATCCCTGGCTCCAAATCCCGCATTATTTATCAGGATATCGGGGGCTCCGTATTCCTGTCTAAGTTTTTCTACAGCTCCTTCAATTTCCATTTGATTATTAAGGTCAACACGTAGTGTCTTTACTTCACTTCCCGCATTCCTGGTATATTCTGCCACTTTTTCCAGTGCATCTTCAGAACGCGCAAGAAGGCCCAATTTCAAATCATATATGCTTAAGGCTTCTACAATGGCCTTACCAATTCCCTTAGAAGCACCCGTTACCAATACAACTTTGTCTTTAAGTTTGTTTTCCATGCTTCTTATCCAAGCAATCATCTACTTCTAAATTGAACTTAACCCATTTACCATCTATCATTAAAGAAAATTCAGTTAAATCTTTTGAAATACAAGCTTCTAGATTCTCATATTCTAGACCTCGGAACATTACAAATGAAAAAACTTTTTCCAAGCACCTATATTTAATTGCATTCTCTTTATTAAATTGAAAATAAACAAAATCTCGTAATACATAATTTCTATAACACTTTTCGTTAGATTGTATGACTTCCAACTCCAAATAATCTGACCCATTTCTCTTAGGACCTTTCACATACATTGCAATACCTGCTGGTGATGGACAATTTACGATAACATGTTCATCATAATTTACCCAATTAAACCATCCACCAGAAGAAAGCGTATGTAAGTAAGGGTAAACACTATGAAATGCAAGCGGGCATAGCCTGTCTGGCAGGGAATCCATTAAGCCAAATTTCTGACCATCAAAACACACTTTTAGATCTATTGAGTTATAGATTTTACATATACTACAAAAATCGATCATTGTATCATTTTATAGTTACTTCGTAAGTCACACCAACATAATCAGGACAATGAACCATTATAGAGGATCCTTCTTTCCCCTTGTTTGAGTTTTTCAAAAATCTTAAATATGGATAAATGGTTGCAAACCCAGCGGGACACAACTCATCATTCTTGTTTATATTAAACTCAAATATGTCCCCTATCCTATAATCTTTATGGCACCCGTCACCCGCTTCAATTATTTCAATAAAAACCTTGCGAAATGGAACATCAAAGGCCTTGTAGAATTTTTTACAGAATTCTTCAACAAGTTCCTTTAATTTCCCCAAGGGCTTAGGTAATATTTCTTCTGCCTTTATAAGTACTTTCACCCCATTAATAGCGGGACAAACAACAACCATTCTATCCGTTCCCTTTTGTCTAAACCTCTTTTTCTCAGGCAATCCACTGTAAAGGGCAGCAAGACATTCAGGGTAAGCGGCATAAAACAGTTCCCGACACAACCCTTTTGGGGCTACCGATGAGGCATTATAAATCTGGTTAGTTTCCTTATGATACTTACACTTCGTCTCTATTTCTGCAACCTTAACTGAAAAATCATATTCGTCAATGCAGTACTTACATTTCATATTTTAAAGCGCAAAATTCATAATGCCATTTAGCAGAGCCCTGGGATTAAGGCCGGTAATGACACTTTGCTCTATAGTCCCAAGTTCCTTACAGGTAACACAATCCAAATTCTCTAAATAATCCCATGCCTCTTTAAACCCAACTTCATATAGATTCTTCCCATAGCCCCATTTTTTTGTACAGGGATATACATTGCCGTCAGTGTTAACAAAACACTGATTTCTACCCAATTGACAAGGATAATAACTACCCCTTGGAACTTTATGAAGATCTTTTTTATAAATGGTTGTCTGCCCCAGAAGAGGCCATCTTGATACATATTCTACAGCTATATCTGAACTGACTATCGGAAGCCCTTTTTTCTTTAAACTCTTGTAGCCCTTGTAGAAATCAAGTGTTTCTTCTTCTGAAAGCAGGAAATCAGGATGCAGTTTTTCGATACCGGGAAGACCATTTTCCGAATAGTTGAATTTTATTTTCAGCCTGTTACAGAAATCCGTTAAGAACTCTAATGATTTCTTCTGCATTGTTTTCCTGCATAGTGTTGCATGCACCCTTACTTTCAACCCATTTTCTACAGCATACTCAATTCCTTCAACAATTCTTCCAAATGAACCTTTACCACGACACTCATCATTTGACTCCTTATCTCCATCCAAACTTATACAGATGTGGTCAACTTTTCTCAGTGCTTTTATTCTCTTTTTTATAAAGAAACCATTTGTAGTTAACTCTATCAGCATTCCCTTACTATGGGCATAATCAATGAGCTCTTCTATATCATCCCTGATAAGAGGTTCTCCACCCAATATATTAATCCATCTGCACCCAGCCTCATATATTTGGTCAAGTATATTTTTTAGATCATTAATAGTTGGCTCCTGCACTTCTTTAGAATTTAGAATATCCTTAGCATAACAGTAAAAACATTTTAGATTACAGTATTTTGTCACTAGAAAGCTAACCCTGACTGGAATGCGATTTTTGCTGATTTTATACTTCAATAAAGGCATAAGTACTTTCTGGCCGTTATATATTACCTTCAATCGTGAAGTCAACATTAAGCTCCCTGTATATATTAAGAATCATACCTATTCACAACAAACTTCTTGCATATGAATCAATAATCGCTAATAGGCCTTTTAGTTTCAATAATGCACTGGCTTGTCCCATACATCTAATATTACACCCCTTGCATATAGAATGTTTACCCTGAAAAGACCTAAGCTTCATCGCCTCTTCACCATAATATATTTCCCTCAAGTTCCCTTTCATAATCATTTTAGACCATCCATTACAAGGTAAACTTACTCCTCCATCAGGCTTGATAGATATAGCAATGTCCATGGCTCTACACCCAAATACATCTAAACCACCTTGTCGGATAATAGTCAAATGTGGATTTGGATTAGCAATTACATTTCCATAATCTTTTCTCAGCCTGCATAGCATAGCAATATATTTACAAAAGTATGGCGAACTCAAATCATTACTTTTCTGACAATCCACATTTCCAGATTCATCGTTTATGTTTCTACCCAAATTGTTTACTAATACTTGAATATTTAATAATTTGGCAATGTCAGCCAATTTTGTAAGCATTTCATATGAAGTATTCTCAGTATAAACCACTGTTATAAGTGGTTTTTTTTTTCTTGATACCAAGAATTGTAATGTCTCCATAGCCCTATTGAAAGCACCAGGTGAACTTCGAATAGTATCATGAAACTGCTCATTACCATCTATACTAATACGAATCATATCTGCATGAAGGATTTTTTCCATTTTTTGAATAGATGCAGAACCATTTGTGGTAATAGAAACTATCATATTTCTTTCTTTTGCCTTAGTAATTAATTCTGGCAAATCATTTCTAAGTGTGGGTTCTCCTCCGGATAAATGTACCATTTTAGTCCCCAATTCAGATAGTTGCTCGATTATATTTAAAGCTTCCTCTGTAGAGGCATCCTCTTTTTTGTTTCGATCTCTTATCCACGTACTGCAAAAACTGCAACTCATATTACAATGACTGATTACCTCCCACTCACAATATAGCGGAATCCGCCTGTTCATTTTTACAGCACAAATCGTTTTTAAGATTTGCACTGCGCTGACAATGTCAGATTTCTTTATTTTCATAAAAACAATTTAACTCTTTCTTCGCTCAACCTCTCACTAAGACACCATCCAGCAATACTGGGTTTTCATCAACTATAATCGTCGCATTTGAAATAACGCCATCAATGTGAGCTCCCTCGACTTTGCCTCCAAAATAGGTATCATTCCCAAATCCCACATGAGTGGTCCCAAGCTTCTTCTCATCTTCCAATACCGATCTCCCAAGCACTGCATGTTCATTCGTACCAATTCCTAACTCCGCAATGTTCCGTAAACGGCTGTCCTGAGTTATTAAATTATCAAGAATATTCTTAGATTTCCCTTTAACATCAATTACCTTACCCTTGCTTATAATAACTTTTAACGGAGGACTTTCCAATCTATCTATTAAATCAAAGCTAAGGTCAAAGACAACTTCCCCTTCTACAGAGTTTTCTTCAACCCCCAAAGAGATTTCACCGGCAGGTAAATTCCCTCCGGTACCCGGCCTGTCGTATATTCCGGTTTCGTCAAACACATTTTCTATTACAGCCTTCAATCTTGTTCCCTTATTTGTACTCATTTCAATAGTAGACGAGGCTTTAAAATTATTTTTAAAGCCTTTGGTGAAACTGGCAACCTCTTTATAATCAGCACATAAAGCACCGTCCTTCAGCATCTCTAACTTTAGATTGTAACACTCAAATATTCGCTTTCCGTACCTGTATTTAGCATTCCGTCTGCTTGGAGCTTGATACCAGGATTGACTGGCAGCTAACATAATTACATCAAATTCCTTAATACTCTGACGAATATCCTGAGGAAAATCCGGTTGGATTTTTTGGGGAAGTGTCAAAATGCTGACCTTTGAACATTTAGAATTGAACACCTTTTCCAGAACTGTCATTGCTTCTGTATCAGAAGAATCATCTATAAGAATTAAAACACTTTCTTCATTCCTCAAACCAACGCATTTCAGTATATTAATGGTTCCCGGATATTTAATTTCTATGCCCACGGTCCATCAATCCTTTTTTTCATAATATAGTTGCTTTGAGTACAGTTTTTCATAAGTAGCACCTTCGGCAAATATCGGAAGAATTCCCATAAATACCAGGCGGCCAGATTTGAATTCTTTTGCAAATTGCTCAAACGGCCAATGCCCTTCTAACCACACTGCAGCAATGGCACAAACTTCCGCCTGAGACCTCTCTGCCAGCTCCATAAGCCCATGCATTGTGTTACCCGTAGATATAACATCATCCAGCAATATTATTCTTTTACCCCTGATACGTTTAATATTCAAATCATCCAGGTAAAGTTTTTCTTCTTTTGCAGTAGTTATCGATCGTATTTCTGAAGAAACATAATTCTTGTCGTAAGGCTTGACACTTTTTCTCGCAATGGCATAGTCCCGGTGCCCTAGTCCCTTTGCAACTTCATATGTAATGCCTAATGATTTTGCCTCAGGAGTTAAAATACAATCTGATTCAAATACCTCAAGTCTCTTTGCCAAATCACTCCCAGCTTTTTGAGTGAATTCTATATCAGTCCCAAAAGAAAGATGTTCATTTCCTACTATCCACATTTCAGTATCGACTTTATGTAACGGACATATACGTTTCAACCCTTGTACATTGATTTCGTGAAATTCACCGCTATATCTTCTTATATCAATAAGGTTTTCCAATTACAGTCTACCTATAAAATCTTCCAGCAGTTCAAATAATGTGTCAGCCTTATCCGAACCAACCTGATACAATTCCTCCAGATCAACAGGAACCATTTTTTCCGGGTTAGAGATATCACTGATACACGCAAGTCCCAAAACATCAATACCACGTCTGCGGGCTTCCAGAGCTTCAGGTACTAATGACCATCCCACAGCATCGGCACCCAGGGTTTTTAACATCCTGAGTTCCGCCCTGGTTTCAAAGGCAGGGCCTGTCAAATAAGCCAGGACACCCCTGTGCAGGGAAATGTTCAATTCAGCCATTGATTTTTCGCACAATGCAATTAAGCGTGGACTATATGCCTCATACATATCCGTAAACTTTCCTGAATCTTCCTGTACACCCCAGATAAGAGGACTAGGTCCAGAAAGATGGATGTGGTCTTCCACAACCATGAAATCACCCACATTAAACGTCTGATTAATCCCACCAGACAAGTTGGTAGTTATCAATAACTTTACGCCCAACTCTGCGGACACACGCACCGGATAGGTAGTAAAGGCCGCTTCATACCCCTCATAGATGTGAAATCGCCCCTGCATTATCAAAACATTTTTTTCTGCAATCTTTCCGGACACAAGGTTTCCGTCATGAGTGGGAGCATTTGTTCTCATGAAATGCGGAATATCCTGATAAGATATGCTGGCTTGTACACTGATTTTGTCTACTATCCGACCAAACCCAGAACCCAGAATTAATAATATATCGTGTTCAGTCTCAATTTTATTTTGAAGAAATGATACAGTTTCTCTCAAATATGTCTCCATTGTTTGCTTATAGACTACACTGATTATTGAGTATTATATTAGCTTCTTATTATAACCAGATTAATTGACTGGTAATAATGATTCATGCAACAGCATCAAGGAATACCCGTCCATTGCTTTCTGCCGGATACTTTATGCCGAGTAAATAGCTTATTGTAGGTGCAATATCCATAATTGAAGCCTTATACCCTATCGGGTTGTCTTTTTTTATTCCAGTTCCTGTAATAAGAAATGGAACATATTTTTCAGCATCAAATAATAGATAAGAGTGATCTATCCTGACAATACCATGGTCTGAACAAATGATTACAACTGTTTTCTCAAATAAATTATTTTCACTTAACCATTTGAAAAATTGTCCAATCCTATCATCAGCCCTTTTGAGTGATTCAAGATACTGGTCTGACTCGCTACCATAAGCATGACCCAGAAAATCACTTTCGCTGATATCGGCAATAAAAAGACGTGTACCGTCATCGCTTAACAAATCCTCTTTCAGCCATTCAAGCATTATATTGTCCGACTTGTAAATTCCGTGAGTGGGAAGAGACACAATCTTTGCCTCCCACTTTTTCTTTGAAAAGTGCTTTACGTGCATTGAACCGTAGAGTTTTGTCTTCACTATATCAGGCAGTGCTTCCACCCTTATTTCCCTGCCTACGTTATTGCTTTGTACTCCATGAACTTTTGGAACAGTTCCTGTCAAAATACTGGCAAATGCCGGATTTGTAAGTGCCCGATATACAGTCTGTAATCCGCCTGGAAAATAGGTACTAACCTTTTGCAATGCAGTTAAGAACGGTAGTTTTGCCTCATAAAACCTATCTAATCTGCAACCATCAATGTTTAAGACAATAACTTTATCAGCAATTCTTCCCTTTACCTCCGGTTTGAAATTGTCTGATACAAACGACTTTGGCCTGAAATAAAACGTAATTAAAGCCGCTATACTAATCGTCACCCAGAATAAAAGGCCATTAACATCTAAGGGATCAGGCCTTGCAACAAGTATTAGAGAATAAAGCGTGGAGAAAAACAGTGACATAGACAGACTGACGGTAGTAGGGGCTATAGTAAACACAGAGTTCCATATTTTTCTGATACCAATAGTAGGATCTCTCGCTACAATCGAATCCGGAATACCCATAAAGGAAAACTGAATGAATACAAATAATCCCAGGTTTATCAAAGAAACTATGATTATTGATACAAGTGATAATGATACCGTTCTGAAGAGAAAGAATAAGTACAATGGACTGAACAGCAAAAAGAGCGGATAAAAGTCAGCCACTTTAAAGATTAAGAGGACCGAAACAGAAATGATCAAAAAATGTATAATATTAAAACTGCCTCTGCAATAAAGAAAGAAAGAAGCCATGCCGGCTACCATAAAGTATGTATCAATAGTATTGAAAAAATAGAGCAAACGGGTACACATGTCCTCAATATTTTCATTATAAAACCGGTCAATTAATTTTCTTATCATTAAACAATGGTCTTTATCGTAATAACTACGCAAAGACTTTTCTGGTCAATACTATTTATGTTGATTCTTAAACATCATCATGAATAAGTTAAACATCATTTTGGAAAGTAAAGGGATACTATGAATTATTTTTTTAAATTCATCAATATCTCCAAAATATTTTAAATTTCTCAATATAAGGGAAGGTCTAAGATAAAACTGTGAGTATAATTTATTCATTTTTAAATGTAAATCTTCGTAATTAAGATCCTTCGCAATAAAAGAAGGCTTTGAGGTCGTCTGAATGCTGTTTGGATCTCCTTTATCGAAGTCACCATGTTTATCTACATCATCCCAGACTGGTGTTCCTGGTAAAGGGGTAAAATAAGTGATTCCAATATGATTTACTGGTAAAGACAATGCAAAATCGAAAGTCTGTTGCAATGTTTCTCTTGTTTCTCCCGGATTTCCCAACATAAATGATGGTCTTACTTGAATTCCCAGCCTGTCAGCAATTTTGCATACTCGTTCTACATGAGACAAATCTATCCCCTTTCTAAGCAACTTTATAATTTCCGATGATCCACTTTCAACTCCAGGCATTATCAGCCAACATCCGGCTTCTTTCATTTTTCTTAATAAACCTTCATCAATTATAGAATTTGCTCTTATAAAACAAGCCCAGGTAATATTAATTCTCTTTTTAATAAGTAAATCACATATTTCATATAATCGCTTTTTTTTCAAAGTAAAAACATCGTCCCAAAACAATATGTCTCTCACTCTATATTTTCTTGTAAGAAGTTCGATATGCTCAATTACGTAATCAACAGAATTCATTCTCACACTTTTATTAAAAATGGATCCCTGGCAATATGTACACTGTGAAGGACAACCCCTTGATGTGATTATGCCAATGCTTGGTAATCTTTTGTAATTATTAATCGCAGGTTTGTAATATTTTAGTGGCTTTGGATAAATGTCATAGGCTGGGAAGGGTAGCTTATCCAGATCTTCAACAACGCCTAACCGATTTCTGCAGACTTGTTTGTTTGACTTATAGATTAAACCATCAATTTTTGATAATTTTTCTGTTGCAAAATTATAGTCAATCAACTCATCTATAACATAATCACCTTCTCCTGCGCACACGTAGTCAAAGCCTCCATTATCGCCCATAAATTCATTAGAATTGATATGGAAATGTGGACCTCCCGCAATTATCTTTATTCCCTTATTTCTTTTCTTTACGCATCTTGCCAATTCTTCACCGGGAACATAATTCATCGATACAACACTGAGGCCTAAAACATCGGGGTTAGACTTTACAATATAATCAACTGTATCCTCAAATGATAGCCTCTCAACTAACGGATCTACAATAATAACTTCGTAACCTTTAGCAAGTAAAACCGATGATATAGATCCAACACCAATCCTTGGGAGAACAAAGTGGTCAACATTAAGAAAACCTACTCCTTTACTAAAATTTGGCGCTATCATTATAATTTTCATAACACTATTTAATATATATCTTGGCTAAATTTCAATTATCTTTCATTGATCTAAAGGAGAACCTTGCAAATAGCCCCTAATTAGATTATGTACAGGGAAGTTTAATCTTGGTTCATAGTAGCAGAGCATCATGGAACCTCGACATTTGTCGCATGCCTTAAGTTCTTTTTGATGGCAGCTGTATTTGTCTGATTGTAAATACGTCTTCAGGTCCACATTAGGTGGAATTCCATCCTTAAAACCCATTCCGGTTATGCATGGATAAGCAAGACCGCGGGAATCAAATTCAATGGAATGAAATGGATATAGACAACTTTTCTGTTCTGGTATTACATCCTGTTCTCCATTGAAGAACCTTTTGGCCTTCCGCAGGAAAATATCGGAGTTTACGATATTGGAATTTGCTATTGCGTCATCAATAAATCCTCCCACTTCATGCGGAAGTGCCGCTTCCCATGGGAAAAACAGCGACTTACGTTCCTTCGTAAGGAATAATTCATGAAACGTTAACGGAAGATATTTCTGTTGTACATGTGCCAAAGAACTTAAACATTTATCGAGCTCCCTTAAACCATCAATATTATACGGGCTAAGCACTGAGTTTACGACAACATGAACCTTCGGAGCATAAGTAAGTATTAAGTCAAGAGCCTTCCATGCCCTGTCAAATGCGCTGGACATCCCTCTCATATAGTTGTGAAACTTTTCAGAACCATCAATAGAAATACTGATCTCCTTAACACCCGAAGAACCAATTGCACGGGCAAGTTCAGGCGTCATTGACAGGCCGTTTGTAACAAGGTGTACATAAGGAATCTTCCTGGAAGCGTAAGATAATCTATCCGGAAGGTCTTTAACAATGGTAGGTTCTCCACCACTTATGGAATAGTAATAACAACCCATTCTCGAGAGAGCATCAATTGCACGCTCCTGAGCATCACGCGGATAGACAGATGGTTTTTCATTTTTCCACACGTCACACATAATACACCGACAATTACAAGCATCAGTAATATATACACCCGCACTTACAGGAGTGCCTTTGCCACATAAATAATAACTTAAGTGCCACCTTATCATTCGTGCCACGAGGTTATATTTAAAGTGATTTTTAAAAACTAACTGTCTCACAATTTAAACGACAAATCTTTCATTTTGTCCCCATTTTGATTTGATTAGCTCCAAAACCTCTCCAGGTTTTATCAATTTTAAACATTCATTATTTTTACAATCAGAATTTTTTGTATTATAGATATTTAAACAGGGGCTACAATAAATGTTCTTATAGAAAACATGGTATTCTCCGCTTACTGGCCCATATAAGGATGGTGTCTCAGGCCCAAAGAATGAAATTGTAGGAATTCCTAATGCCATTGCAATATGTAGAGGGCCACTATCATTCGTTATAAGAAGCTTACTCTTTATCAATATCCCAACCAACTGTTTAAACGACGATTTCCCGCAAAGGTTTATTATTTGTTGAGTTGAGGGAAGTTCTTCTTCAAGCCCTGAAACATAGTCCACATCTCCGCGACCTCCAATTAACAACACTACTGTATTAGGATTTTTTACAAGCTCTCTAATTAACACACTATAATATTCTTTTGGCCACCGCCTATTATGATCCAAGACTCCCGAATTGATGTTTACACTTATAAAACTAGAATTATCATTGTTCTCAATGGAGTCTTTTGTTTTTACTGATACATCTAAGTATTTATTTTCAGCACATTTCACCATAGCGAGTCTCTCTGCTTCAAACGAAACTTCACAACCATTCATTCCCAGGCAATTTAAGAATTTATAAAATATTTTGGTAATATGCCCATTATGTTCGAAAGATACCGTTTTATCATACACAGAATTCCTCCATTTAATCGGAGAATCAAACCCGATAATCAGTTTCTTAGGTGAAAAAAAGGATGTTAACAAAGAAATCATTGCAGAGAATTTTGATAAAAATTCAAAATCCAATACTAAGTCAATTTCTCTCTTTCGGATATTTCTTAAAGCAGCAAAAGATGTGTGAATAAAGGCCGAAAAATTATCTATATTTATGCATATAACATTATCTATCGAGGGCAATACTTCACAACATTCCCGGTTTGCCAACAACGTCATAATTGTTATATTTGCATCAGGATATTTATCTTTCAATTTCATCAGGGCAGGAGAAGCCAAAAAAATAGTTCCCATACCAAAAAATTTAACAACTAGGATATTCTTGTGATTCTGTTGTAGAGAAATGCGTTCATCTCTTTTAACAGTCAAGAAAAACATCCTTATAAATAATAAAAAGTTGCATATAAACGGCCCAATGTATTTATCCAACTTTCTCAAAACACTAATTTGCATTTAATAATATCTCCTTTGACTGACCAACCTCACCATGTTGCTTGTGCTTTGGCTTCTTATATCTTAAACTTTCTGTCATCAGACTTTAAGGTGTTGAATATCTGCATTTTTGAAATACTTGCAATGCCCTTGGCATTATCTATTATTGCTAATTAACTTTACCAAAGACTAAACCTTGAACTGGCGTAGATTGGCCAATCATTGCTTCTGGAAATGCCAGGATGTCTATAACCGTTTTCTGTTTCAGAGATGTATTTTCAAGAACCTGTTCAATTGAATGTTCATAAAAACACTCTTTTTCTCCATATAGAAAATATCGATAATTCTGATTTACAAGATATTGTAATAACTGAGCAGCATTAGTCCCACAACTTTCCAGGTATTTAGGATGGTACTCAAAATAAAGAATTGGATGATGAGTACTTATTGTTTTTGTGGCCCCAAGGATAACGCTCTCTTCATATCCTTCAACATCAATCTTAATAAGAGAAGGTTTAAGACCAACCTGCTGTACAATCTGATCTATTGTAATACCTTTAACCGACATCCCACTTTGCGAGACTACATGGCCTCCGGGATTACAAGAATGTATACTCAAGCAATAATCACCAGGTGTACTCGCTGCTATCCCTTCAAACACTTCTAATTGTCCTGACTTCAACTGTTGAGAAAATCTATTTTTCAAAGTATGAAGATTCTTTGGTTCTGGTTCGATCGCAAATACTTTTCCGTTAATGCCAACGCCATCTATAAACGCTTGAGTGTATACCCCAAAATTCGCTCCCACATCAATTACGAAGCTATTTTTATTGATTAATTTACAAATCGCCTTTATAGTTTTACCTTCAAGGAACAATTTATATTTCTCAAAAATGATTACATAGGTATTCCACCCAAACTTTGTAGAAAGAAAACCTGTCAAAGCGATAGCCTTAAAAATCTTTTCATTACCACAACGGGCGAAAAACAACTTGTTTATATATGTTAAAATATATGCATTTGTCAGTTCAATTAGTCTCATATTTTATTTTTTTCTTTGGTTAAACAGTAATCCTTATCTAAAATAAGGCTTATCCCGTTTATACTTCAATGTAGAAAACAAGCCCATAATAA
>PCAG01000031.1 GCA_002730475.1 Spirochaetales bacterium
CTTCATATTCAGTACCGATGTATCCATCGATAGTACCGTCCACTCCGTCAGAAGCACCGGCGTTAGTACCTATACTTTGGTCAGCAGGTTTGTCATTTTCATTCCAAGCCATAATAACTTGAAGATTTAAATTGTCACCATTTGCTAGACCATAGTCTACAGCACCACGTAGATACTTAGCGTTTATAACACTACCATTCCTTTGATAAAGAGTAGGAATAACGTGTTTAAACAGTAAGTGGTCGATTTCATAGGCACTACTAAATCTTATAATAGAACCTTCATAATCGTTACTACCTTCGATAGCATTGTCACCATCTCCAGGGCTAATACCAGCTTCTAAAAGTATTTTAGAAAATGGAGCCGTTGGATATAGTTCCAATCTCGACATCAAGACATAGTTGTTTCTTGTAACCGTTAATTGGTCACCACTATCAGGGCTTAATTCACCATAAGCACCAGTGTATTCTGTATGCCACATATAGTCAGCGGTTTTCCACTGCATATAAGCACTATAAAGTGCTAATGACATATCAAGCTCGGATCTGCCACCCCCAATATCCATGTTATTTTGTTCGATATAAGGGAAATAATAGGCACCATAAGTTAGCGAACCATTATTTACGATTACAGCACCAGCTAGATAATCTACAGTTTGACCGTTACCGTCAAATAGACCAAAAGAGCTATCTGCAGGAACGCCTCCTGAGCCTGGACTGTCGTGGTCAGAACCACCACCTAGATAGTCAGAAACTAACACTAAAGTTAGACTTCCTAATGGAGTACCAAATCCTTTTAACCATAGTAAACGATCAGGTTGGAACCCAAAATCACCAGTGGGACTTGATCCACCGTTTGCATAAGTTCCTAGACCCCAGTCAAAAGGTTGTCTACCAATTCTAACAAAACCGTTAGCGCCTAAGTTGATGTCAGCATGTAAATACTTAACTGAAAAAGTACCATAGTCTTCTGATACAGCATCATCACCCCAAAGGAATGCACCGTTAAATCGGTCGGTGTATCTTAGGTCATCCATAACGACACCGCCACTTTCTGAAGCATCAGAATCTTCACCAAACAAACCACCAGTAGCACCACCAGCGACAGCATTACTTAGAACATCTAAAGAAGCTCTAATTGTAACTGCATCACTTAGCACTAACTGAGGTGTTAGACGAAGAGTCATATCAGCAAAATGGATATGTTCACCGGTTGTATCGGCATCCAAACCACCACCAAGATCGTCAAGTTCAGCGGGTGTTAGGATGTTATGGTAGGTTCCGTTATGGATTGATCTCCAACGGAATCTCATAAAGCTTGGGAATCCACCAAGATTTAGTTCCACAGCAAAAGTTGGGATAGCTAAACCTAAAGAAAAAACCAAAGCCAACACATATTTCATAATACGCATCCGTCCTTACCTCCTATTTGTAAAGATAGTCTAACAGTATTACATTTTTGTACTGAAATCAAGGGATTTGTTAATTGTTCGTTAAGAAATCTACCGTTCAAATTAGACGTTTTATAGACCTTTTCTCACAAATCAAAGATTTTGCCTGGATTCATTATATTTTTAGGGTCTATAGATGTTTTAAGAAGCTTCATAAGTGGTACCGAGCTGCCATGTTCCATAGCCAAATACTCCTTTTTGTTGAGCCCGATTCCGTGTTCTCCGGTAATCGTGCCCCCTAATTCAAGAGATTTTGTCACTAATTTGTCACTAAATTCTCTAATTATACGAAAATCATCTCTATTTTGAGGATCATAGAGGACCGTAACATGAAAATTTCCATCTCCTACATGACCTATGATTGGTGCTTTTAGATTAAATTTGCCTATCTCTGATTCAGCAAATTTTATACATTCCGCAAGTTTTGTAATAGGAACACATGCATCAGTAGCATAAACCCTTGCATTTGGCTTAAGCGCTTTTACAGACCAATAAACATCATGTCGTGCTTTCCAGAGCTTATTTCTTTCTTCAAAATTTTTTGACCAACTAAATTTAAATCCATTACTAGTTTCACAAATATCTTTTACGTTTTCTATTGATTCAACATTAGCACTCTCGCTACCATGAAATTCAAAAAAAAGTGTTGGCTTTATTTCTAAACCGCTTAGTTGTGAATAATTAATACTTATCTCCATTTGTTCGGCATTTAATAATTCAATTCTTGCAACAGGGATACCAAACTGAATAATCTCTTTTACGGAATTCACTGCTTCTTCAACTTCGTTAAAATGACAAATTCCACTTATAATACTTTCGGGTATAGGGCCAAGTCTTAATTGTATTTCGGTTATAATCCCAAGCGTACCTTCCGAACCGATAAATAATCCGGTTAGGTTGTATCCAGCTGATGTTTTTTTTGATCTGCCCCCAGTCGTAATTATGTCACCATTGGGAAGAACAATTGTAAATCCTAAAACGTTTGTCCGCATAGTCCCATATCTTACTGCCATTGTTCCCGAGGCTGAGGTTGAGCACATGCCACCTATTGTTGCGTCGGCTCCAGGATCAATCGGAAAAAAAACTCCTTGATCTTTCAGGTATTGATTAAGTTGAATTCTTGTTACAGCGGCTTGTACTCGACAATCGAAATCGTCTTTATTGACTTCAAGTATATTATTAAAATTTTTCATGCTAATAGATATACCTTTAGTGTTACCAACAACTTGACCTTCCAATGAAGTGCCCGCACCGAACGGCACCACAGGTATTTCAAACTGATTGCAGAGTTTTAGTATTTTTGATACTTCTTCCGTACTATTAGGGAAGGCAACACCGAAAGGTAATATCGGATCGAATATATCCTCGCCTTTCGCATAATTTGATCTAACGCTCTCAGATAAAGAAAATCTGTCGTCAAGAAGAGATGAAAGCTTCTCGATAAATTCTTTATTCATACCTATTTAGTATAAACAGTTAATAGGGATATGGCTTATTGTGCTTACTCTTTGTCTGCTGATTCCCCACCCATCCAAGACGGTCTATCGTCCCACTTTTGGCTCAACCATGAACATCCTTGAATTGATGAAGCTAAAAAAATTGTAAGAACCAGAACTTTTGCAAATCGTTTCAAATAAATCCTCCGAAGCTTTTTTCATATACTAATCCATAAAATTAACTTTGCAAAGATTTTATATCTTACTTTAACAGATTAGATAGTAAGTAGTGCCGTCGATTAGAATTTAAGTTGCGCTTGAATTCTAAAAGTTTTAGTTTGCTTATCGTCTTGTTTTGCTCCAGCAGAGCTTAGTCCTTGCTCCTCGTTTATATAGCCATAATCAGCATTGATTTTTAAATTATGGCCAACAAAATATTTTGAGACCATATAAGTGTGTTCGGTAATCAAATCATTAGATCTGTCTGATTGATCTTTTTTGCCATATCTATAACCAGCCGACCAGCCGTCTATTATATGATAAGAACCCTGTAATCTAAGCCAATTTATCGATTCGTCTCCAATCTTCAAAACATCCTCGGATCCTTTAAGGGTTGCGTGTTCGCCCTCCAACGAAATTCCTTTATATTTAAGAGCCGCATCATATGTCCAGCCAGTAACATCTAGCTGAGTCAGACCGTAGGAAACTTTCCCATTGTAGGTCTTGTACGCTTTCCAAAGATCTTGAAGTCTGTCGTCAAATTTTCCGCCGACTTTCTCTGAAAAAGCCGTTGAACTATAAGTAGTTTCAATCCCTTTCCATGAAAGATAAGCAGTAGACACCCTCATTTGTAATTTATTAGTTTTTTTGAGATCCCCTTGGCTTTTTTTCATTGCACCAAAAGGATGAATCTCTAATCTAGTTACATAGACATTGTCATTAACATCTAAATCTGAAGTATCTCGTTTTGTATTACTACCAAGGGCAGTACCAAAATAAAAAGTACCCGTAGCAAAATTTTTCAAATAGCCATCAAGTCTCAACCCATTGTCTCTTTCAAAAGTAATATGCTTTGAAGATCTATCAACGAATTCTAAGCTACTCGATGAAGTCTGCTCTTCGAGAGTCCATGGTACCTTCATTTGGCCATATGTCAGTTTGGCTAATGGTTCTTTTGCATCACCAAATTTATATCCAATATAGGCATCTTCAATACCTATCCCGCTACCTGAGCCAGCACAATCAGTAAAATTTTTGTCAGAACACAATACATACTTATAGAATATATTTGGGCTATAAGCATAACCCTTAAGGTATACATGAAATCGTCTTATTTGAGAATCTGCGCCTTTCCCAGTCGTACCATCGGTTGTAGAACCAGGAGATCCCTGTTTTTCCTGATTCCATTGCGTGTAGTCAAAGCGAGTTTGAATTCTAGCACCGAGATTCATTTTAAAAGCATCTCCACCTTTAAACTCAAGCCCTTCGCCAGCTTTGTATTTTAATTTGATATCCTCAGAATCTGTAACTAAGTCGATTTTTGAATTGTTGATGATTACAGATGAAGAATCTTCGGGCAATTCTTTGCTAAATGCTGTTGAGATAAAGATTAAAGAAAATAACAAGAGAAGGGGTATTGCGAGTTTATTCATACATACCTTTTAATCTTAATATCCATTTCCATGTAAAAATAGAACTCCGAAGACTGCTAAAATTGAAATCCCAAGTCCAAGTAAGAGTTTTCCAAAATCTTTTGCAACAATAGGGAAAATATATTTGAATCTATAATCTTTTCTAGTGGTCGACATTGCCAATTCTCTACCGGAAAGAAGTCCTACAAAAACCCACGTAGTTGACATTGGAAGATCGTTCAATTCTTTGAAAGAATATAAAATTAGTCCGTATATGACGTTAATTAAACTTGTGGAACGTAAGTATCGAGAGCCAGTCTTGTTTAAGACAATTTTTTGTATTCTTCCACCTCCAATAAAGAAGATAAAAGCCAAAAAAAGAATCCCGATGGCTAGTACAGCTAATAAATAATAAATCGACAATTGGCGTGGTAAATAGACCGCAATGTTTGCTACATCATGCTGCAACCATATAACCCATAAATAACCACTGGTGAGCCATTGGGCAGCTCTCCAGTATTTTATATTCTGAGCATGGACTTTATTTTCTTTTTCATCAACAAATGAACTTATCAGTAACCAAATCAGATAAGCTGACACGGCCGCAACACCATATCCGACTATGGATTTAACAACTATTTTTTCTAACACAACTTGAGAAGCAAATACCGAGAATACCAAAAAAGTAGTCGAGACTGGTATGCCGTATCTGGTTAAAAAAAGAAGAACTGCAGGAGCCAAGGCATGATACCATTGTGGTTCTATATAAGTTACTCTCGTTAATCGACCATAGGCTATATCTCCACCCGTTGTTACCCAGCAATAAACCACAACTAATGTGAAGATAGTCGCACCAAATAACCATAACCATTTCCAGTCTATCGATTCTTTATTTGAAGCGATGAAAGTTCCAAGAGTTTGAATGCTGTCATTTGCAATGACCGAGTATGAGGCAAGTAGGAATCCAACTATAGCCCAAACATTAAATATTTCCATGTTGAATCCTTATGGATTTTATAAATAAATTTTGGTGAAGAGCAGTATTTTTTGATATATAAGGAACTAATGAAGAAGTGTAGTTCTGGAATTTCACGAAACAAAAGATAAACTAAAAAAACGATATTACAATAGTCCTTCAAAAAAGATTAGTGCGCCTAATGAAGTTGTCTAACTGGAATCCTTTTATCCTCCGAAGCTAGATAAATCTCCATAGCTCCTGGCAGAAACTCTCTCATCGTCTGTATTCTTTTTAGGGTGGGCGGGTGAGTGCTAAGCCATTCAGGTGGTCTTGGTTTGTCCTTGTTGGTCTCGTACATTATTTCCCAGAACGTGATTGCCTCTTCGGGATTATAACCAGCTGCTGCCATGTATATTAATCCAATTTGATCAGCTTCACTTTCTTGTGTTCTACTAAAGGGAAGAATGACGCCAATCAATACAGTTGGGGCATATGCTTGGAATACCGCGTACTGAATAGCTGGATCCTTTTCTCGCATAGCAACCTGAAGAGCAACAGCGCCTATTTGAGCCAAAATCCCCAAACTTATTCTTTCCCCACCGTGTCTTGCAGTTGCATGTGCAATTTCGTGTCCCATAACCGCTGCTATTTGAGCCTCGTTATCCATAATATCAAGAATGCCTTCATAAAATGCAATCTTTCCACCGGGGAGGCACCATGCATTGATATCATCTGACTCAATTACATTAAATTCCCAATTGTAATTTTCTCCGGTTATCGGCCCAATTCTGGCACCTACTCGCCTTACGGAATCTATATAGGCTTTATTGGTAGACAATTTATTTTCTTTTAATGCTTGCTTATATGCAGTAACGCCTAATTGCATCTCTTGATATTCAGATAAAAGAACCAGTTGGCTTCTGCCGGTTATAGGGGCCGTAGTGCAGGAGATTAGAAAAAGGGAGAGAAAGACAAAAAGTGCGGGTAAGTTTCTTGTCATTTGTTCAAGAAGAGTTTTTTCATTCTTTCTATGCCTTCATGTATGTCATCGTCAGATATAGCAAATGTAATTCTGGCAAACCCTTCTCCTTGAGTACCAAATGCCGTTCCAGCAACAACTGCAACACCCGCTTCAACTACAAGCTTATCGGTAAATTCTTGGGATGTAAGACCAGTGCCAGAAATATCAGGAAAACAATAAAATGAACCAGGGGGTGTGACGCATTCTATTCCTGGAACCTCATTTAGACCTTTGACCATGAGGTCTCGCTTGTGTTGTAATAGTTCTCTTTTTGCTATTGTCCAATCTTGTGGACCGCTAACAGCTTCAAAAGCTGCCCTCTGGATAAATGCCGCGACATTTGTAATCGAATCTTGCAAGAATATTGATAGTTTCGTAATTATTTCTTCGTTTGCAACAGCAAAACCTATTCTCCATCCCGTCATTGCATAAGTCTTAGACCACGTGTCAATAACTATACATCTGTCTCTCATTTCTGGTATTGAAGATATCGTATTATGTTTTTGTCCATCATAAATTACTTGGCTAAAAATCTCATCTGTAATTACCAAAAGATCAGGATGTTTTAATACTATTTCCGCAATCTCTTCCGGGTTTTCAACCAATTGACCATTGGGCCTTTGAGGGGTGTTGATAATTAAAAGTTTCGTTTTGTCGGTAACCATCTTGTCAAGCTTCGCAATATCATATTGCCAGTCTCCCTTATTTAAAGGAGTATGTTGAATCTTAGCATTTGCATATTTTGCCCACACTTCATCTGGAGGATAGCCAGGATTGGGAAAAACAACCTCGTCGCCATCTTCTAGTATTGTAAGCAATGACATGGTTAAAGCATTCTTGGCTCCAGCGGTAATTATAACTTCCTCTGGATTAGTTCCAGGTCTTCTATCCTTCATAGTTTCAGTAGCAATATATTCCCTTAGTTCAGGCAGTCCGGGTCCAGGATCATACCGTACATATCCTGCCTCCAAAGCATCGACCGTAGCATCAAGAATATGTTGTGGCGTTTCAAAGTCAGGTCCTTGATAGTCACCTTTTTCGCAATGAATTATTTTGTTTCCAGTTTCTTTTTCAAGCTGCTTTGCAACTCGCATACTCGCCCATTGCTTGGGCAATGTGAAATGTTTTGTACGTTTGCTGAAATTGTACCCCATAATACACCTCCGATTCCCCTCAGAACCTTGAAAAGTATGAAATATTTATATTTTTTGTCAAACGAAACAGAACAGATCCCGATAATAACTTCATTATTGCAATAATTAGTAGTTTCTTTATGATTAACTAGTTAAAAGAGGAGATGTGCCAATGAAGGGTCGAATCAATCTAGATAAAAAAGTAAGAGCTATTGATGTTGAATCCAATAGATCTATATCGGATTTGTTAAAAATCATGGAAAATACTGGTTTCCAAGGTAAAAATCTTGCAAAAGTAGTAACCGTATTAGAGCATATGTCCAAAGACCCTAATATTACTATCCTGTTTGGCTATGCTGGTTCCCTTTCCACCACGGGTCAATGGAAAATTATCAATTGGTTTTTGGAAAATAATCTTATAGATATACTTGTTCCCACTGGTGCAAATATTTCCGAAGATATTGTGGAGGCAATGGGTGGCTCCTACATTCAATCTTCCCACAATAGTCCGGATGAGGAATTATTCAAAAGAGGCTACAACAGATATTACGACATTATAGGTAGCGAGAAAGAATATTTAGATATGACGGAGCTAATCGCCGAGTTTGTTCCAACACTTGATGATAAATATAATTATTCTTCTAGAGAGTTTCTTTATTTATTTGGGCTCTGGCTCTCTGATAAAAAAATTGAATCAATAGTATCTGTTGCTGCAAAAAATAATATCCCGATTTTTTGTCCAGCATTTCCTGATAGTCCGTATGGGGACGCCGCCCTAATAGCAAACGCGAAAGGATTTAATCTTACAATCGACTCAATAAAGGACTACAGAGAATATATGTCATTGGCTGAACATGTTGTTGACACAGGAGTTGTTTATATCGGCGGAGGAGTACCTAAAGACTGGATTCAACTAATTTCTGTAACGGCCGATTTGCTTTACGAGTCCAGAGAGGTACCTAATCGTAAAGATGGCAAAAACAGAGAGAATACGGGAGAAAAAGAATCCTATTATCCTCACAAGTATGCAGTCCAAATCACTACTGATTCTCCTCAGTGGGGTGGTTTGTCAGGATGCACATTTGAAGAAGCAGTTTCGTGGGGAAAAGAAGACCCTCATGGAGAGTTAGTGCAATGTTACTGTGACGCATCAATAGCTCTTCCTATTATATCGCATGCATTAGTTGAGAGATTGGAAAATTTTAAAAGGAAACCAAAAAAATTAAACTCTATTTTTTAGGATATTGTCTAATTCTTTAAAAGAAATAATAGGATTTTTAGCACCAAACACAGAAGTTATAACCGCAACACCGCTGACACCAGTATCTAAAACGTCTTGCACGTTGTTTGAATCAATACCGCCAATTGCGAAAATTGGAACGTTCTTTATCTTGGATACGATCTCTTTCATCGAAATAAATGAAGTAGGCTTCCTATTTGGCTTAGTTTTCGTATAGTAAGGTGTACCAATAGCTAAATAATTTGCTCCAAGTTTTACGAACTTTTTGCATCTTTCCAAACTACCATAACAAGAAACTCCTATTATCTTTTTTGGGCCTAGTTTTTTTCTCGCTTCTTCGAAATCTATATCATCTTCACCGATATGAACCCCATCAGCATCACACTCCACGGCTATGTCAACACAGTCATTCAGGATAAATATCACCTGGTGTCTATCAGCAAGCATTTTAATTTGTTTTGATTTATATAAAATTTCGTCAAAAGAGTCAGTCTTAATTCTAAGCTGAAGAATACTTGGTCCGAGCTCTAATAGTGATTCGATAATTTCAAAATATCTATTTTGGTCTATGAGAGATTCGTCGGTAATGAGATACAAACCTTTTAAATTCTTCCTTCTCATCAAAGTATCTGTTTATCTATAGTTTGTATGATTTTATCAGTCGAGGCTTCCATTTCTATTGGATGGTTTGAAAACTTATTTGAAATTCCTTCAAGGCGTTCCAAATGATAGTTAATCTTGAAATCAACAAATTTTAATCCGTGTGCAGTTGAAATAATGACGACTTTGTCGTTCTTCTTTATTATCTTTTTATCAACTAACTTTTCAAAAGCAGTTACCGCCACACCAGTATGAGGACAATTAAATGTTCCGGTCAGATCCACCTTGGCAGACGATGTAGCCAATTCATCTTCGCTTGCTTGCTCAACAATACCATCAAATATTTTTAAAATATTTATAGCCTTATTTACACTAACAGGGTCTCCTATTTGAATTGCGCTTGCATGAGTTGTTTGGGCTACAACAGGCTCAAAACTTGAAAAGTCATTCATGTAACTAACATATAAAGGATTTGCATTCTCAGCTTGGGCACATACGAGTCTTGGCAGCCTTTTAATCAAACCTAAGTCTCTTAGCATCAAGAACCCTTTACCTAATGCAGATATATTCCCCAGATTGCCACCAGGTATTATTACCCAATCTGGGACATCCCAATCAAATTGTTGGCAGATTTCAATACTTATTGTTTTTTGTCCTTCAATTCTCAAAGAATTTATTGAATTAGCAAGATATATATTCTGTCGAGTACAAACTTCTTGAACGATTTTCATACACCCATCGAAATCGGTATCTAGCGATAAGACTTTAGCGCCATTAGCTAATGGCTGTACAAGTTGAGCAACGGATACTTTATTTCTGGGGAGAAATACAATCGATTTTAATCCTGCGGCAGCGCAATAAGCACTAAGAGCAGCGGATGTATCTCCTGTCGATGCACAGGCAACAGCTCTAATTTCTTTCCCCTCTGCAATTAATTGCTTTACAGCTGATACAAGAACTGTCATCCCTAAATCTTTGAAGGAGCCTGTATGACTATCTCCGCACATCTTAATCCAGACATCATGCATACCAAGTTGCTTTCCATATTTCTCAGCCCAAAAAAGGTTAGTGCCTCCTTCATACATTGAAACAATGTTTTTATCATCAATAAAAGGAACCACCCATTCTTTCTTGCCCCATACACCACTACCATAAGGCCATTGTTGCTTTCTATATCGTGTAGCAAATAACTCTTTCCAATAATCAGGCGTTCGTGTCTTAAGCGCCTCTAAATCATGTTCAACTTCTAAAAGGCTTCCTGTTTTGGGACATCTATAAATAATCTCTCGTATATCATATTGATGATTAGGATTTTCAATACTTTGATACCAACAATTATATTTGGCCATTTCGCAGTTCCTCTTTCATTATCTCATATGGTGGTGGAACATTCTCCCAAATTGAGAAACTTTCCGCTCCCTGATAAGCCAACATGTCCATCCCATTTATTGTCTTTGCCCCTTTTCGTCTTGCCAAACTTAATAGTTTTGTCTCTGAAGGAGTATAAATAATATCGTATACGTAATGTTTTTTTGAAAATATTTCTTCTGAAATCAAAAGAGGATCAGCATCCTTCATTCCTATTGGTGTACAATTCACTATTAAATCACCATTAGAAGAATGTTCATCTACCTGGCTCGAGGAAATTAAACTTACCGAGGAGTTGTAATTAAATTTTTCTAGATGATTGATTAGCGCTTCACCTTTTTCTCTATCTATATCAAAAACTACCAGAGATTCGATTCCACCTTGACAAAGCTTGGTCGCCACAGCTTTCGAAGCGCCTCCCGCCCCTAAAATAATACATTTCTTATTTTGAGGATTGAATCCTAAATCAGAGAATAGAGATTTGTGGAAACCTAATCCATCGGTATTATCTCCGATTAGTTTTCCTTCTTTTGAGTATAGAGTATTGACTGAGCCAATCGTTGATGCTTCCTCGGTTAAGACATCAACATATTTCACAACTTCTTCTTTGTATGGAATCGTTACGTTGGAACCAAAGATAGTTCCAGACCTAATCATTTCACAAATAGCCTCAATTTCATTTATTTTTGCTTCTAGAGGGATATAGCAAGCATTGATATGGAGCTGTGCGAACGCAGCGTTATGCATATCTGGAGATTTGCTGTGCTTTACGGGATTTCCTAAAATTGTATAAACTTTTGTATCACCTTTAATCATTTCTACTTTCCTCTAAAAAAGTATCTCTTGCATACCGCACGTCCTTTTTAATATTCTCTATAAGTTCATCAACAGTATCAAACTTTTTTTCACTCCTGATTCGTTTTACAAACTCTACTTTGATTTTATCTCCATAGATTGAATCATTAAAATCAAGAATGTGGGATTCTATTAATAAATCACTTTTTCCAAAAGTTGGCCTAAAACCTATGTTTGTAATAGCTTCGAATCTCTTACCCTTATGGGTTACGTATGTTACGTAGACCCCATTTCGTGGTAAAAAATTCCAAGTGGTACCTAAATTTGCTGTAGGGAAGCCAATTTGTCTTCCTCTTCGCTCACCTTCTATGATTTCACCAGATACAAAGTAATATCTACCCAGAAATCTATTCGCTTTTTCAATATCTCCATTTGACAGCAAATTCTTAATGGAAGTTGAGCTTATTTTTTGACCCGCACTTTCCACCATATCAACCAAGTGAACTGTATATTGGGACAAGCCACGCCTTTTGAGTGTCTCGGTGTTACCTGAGGCTTTGAATCCGAACTTGAAATTGATACCAACTACTATGTTTGTAGGACTATGTCTTTTAATTACAAACTGGTCTATAAAAATCTCTGGGTCCAATTTAGATATTTCTAAAGTAAATTCAATTTCATCAATCTCTTTTATACCAATTTGACCTAGGAGATCTATTTTAGCTTCATAAGGTAATAATAAATCAATGTTTTTATCCAGAATTATTGTCTTAGGATGAGGTCTGAATGTTATAAGAGCTAATTGAGTTCTTGTATCTTGGGAAATTCTTTTTCCAAGGTCAATCAATTTTTGATGGCCCAGGTGGACACCATCAAAATTTCCAATGATGATTGTTTTACCTCTAGTATCAGACATTAATAAGAGGATATTAACATAACAAAATTAATATTTTCTCCAAAATGATGGTACTAAAAGAGCAATCATTGTAAAAAGCTCGAGTCTACCAAAAAGCATCAAAAAAGATAGTAGGATTTTGGATTGTCCTGAAAAAAATGAATAGTTCGAGGATGGATTGATTTGTTCAAATCCAGGTCCAACGTTTGTTATAGAGGAAATAGATGCCGAAAGAGCACTAAGAGATGTCACATCGCTTTCAAAAACAAGAAGCAATACAGCCGAGATTGCAATTATCAATACATATAGAAACAAGAAACTGAAGACACCTGACACAACGTCGTCATCAATAGCTTTCCCATTGATTTTTACTGTCGATATTACGTTTGGACTTATTCTTCTCTTAATTTCAATATAAATTCTCTTGAAAACGATTAGTACTCTCATGATCTTTATACCACCGGTAGTGGAACCCGAGCAACCGCCCAGAATCATAACTGCTAAAAGAACTATTTTTGCATGATTAGACCAGTCGTTAAAATTAAATGATGTAAACCCTGTTCCTGTGGAAAGAGAAAGTGCTTGAAAACTACCAAATCTAAAACAATCGGACAGGCTACTAAAGTCGTAGTATTTGTAGAGGAGAAAAACAAGAAAAAATATTAGGAACGTATTTAGCAATATGTAAGCTTTGAATTCTGAATTTTCAAAGATTTTCTTATAATTTCCTTTAATGAGAAAATAATATATAGCAAAGCTGGTTCCACTCAAGAAGATAAAAACAGCAATAATAACTTCAACGGTTAAATTGTTTAGATATTGAATACTGATAGGGTAGCTCGAAAA
>PCAG01000032.1 GCA_002730475.1 Spirochaetales bacterium
AGATTACTGGTATAAAAAAATTTACAGATACTTCAATCGGACTGAAAAATACTGTAGAATGGTATATAAAAAATAAAGATATAATTAATTTATAATCTTAACATAAAATTCGATTCTTTATGAAATATTAAGATGTCATATTGAATTGAATTTTGACAATTTGATTCTTTGATGGCCAAAACCATTGAGAAATTAAGTTTTTTTATTTTGTAGCCTAAAACATATGAAAGCACTGCTCTTGAAAGCCATAGGATTCACAAAACATCTTATATTGATTAACATGCAAAAGATCCAAAATTTGATTTAGATCATTTTACTATTCAAAAAATAATATAGATATTAAATAATGAATATAAACAAATTTTTTACAAAATTTAATTCTTGTCCCTTATGTAATTCAAAAAAAAGAAGTATTGCTAGATATTCTCATAAACACCGTTATGCAGAGCAAATTTCAAGAATTTTAAATATAGACTTAAATACCTTAATTAAAAAAATTCGAAACGTAAAATGTAATAATTGTGGTTTAATTTACAAATCTTTATGGTTTAAAAAGAAGCTTTACAAATCATTATTTAACAAATATGTGCCGGTACATCCCAAAGGTTGGGACAGTGGCAACAGACTCAATCGATTTTCTAAAAAGAACCTTAAAAAGGCAATTAATCTATTAATAAATTCAATAAAATCAAATAATCTTGAAAATAGAGGATTTGCAAAAAGAGATGCTTTTTCAATCGTTGACTCAATTCAGGCAAATTCCAATTTAGAAAAAAAACTAAAAAAAAATTATTTGGTAGCAATAATTAATGAAAATATTAGCCATATCGAAAAAAATCAATTTAAAATGGTGCATTCATTGAATATTCCAGAAAGATTTAAAAGATTCTCAAATTTTTCAGATGAAAAATTGTTTTATCATATTCAAAAATATATTGGTAAAATTAAATATTACGGAGAAGTTGGCTGCCCTTTATGGGGGATGTTACAAATAGCAAAAAATAATGGATCCAAAACTATTTTTATAAGTGGCGATGAATCAATTTTTTGGGGAAAAAAATGTCAGGTTAAAAAAAAATATTGCTGTTCAGAAATTGATAAAAGTACGAAATTTATTAAGAAAGGAATAAACTCATGTAAAGGTAAAAAATTGGATTTCCTGGGTATTTTTGTATATTTGGATCATACAACGCAACCATTAAAATTATTAAAAAAAGCCTTTTCAGTAGCCAACAATGTTGGAATTATTCTTGCAGAAACAAAAAATCCTGGTTTTCCTGGTGTTTCGATACAACATTTTTCAGGCTGGAATAATAAAACAATGTCATATGTGGCCAAAAAATTTAACAAAAAATTAAACTATAATTTTAAAGATATAAAAGTATCGGGATATAACTTTTTTTTACTTTACCAACCGCCTCCTGATGTAGATGTCCATTTATAATTTAAGCCCGAGGTTAGTGCTTTGTTACACAATTTATCGCACTTTGGAATCTATATCTAAACGCAGACGAACAAAATTTAATTTGAAGTCCAACAAACATCAAAACGAGTCTAAACATCGATTGTAGAGTCTAATTTGGATTCCAAAACATACTTTTCTAAAGAAGGTTCCTTTTGGATTTCAAGTTTGAAAGTTTTAAGGGGCTCATCATGATTTTGGTATAAAGTAACATCTTCATATCAATTTTTTATTGCTTAATCTTCAAAGCCATGGACTCCTAACACTTTTTTATAATTTACAATAGAATCTTAATGTCCTATAAAATCCTAGTATGAGTATCTTTCATTGTTCTATATGTGGCAATAGTAAAAATATATAAAAATTTAATAAATACTAACTTTGGTTGAAGTTTTAATTAATGACTTTATTCCTAATATTGTAATATGCACGATCCAGTACTACCTAAAAATATAATATATAAAATTTCAAAAACGGATCCTGAAGAAATTCTTCAAAATGAATTAAGAAAAAGATTTGGTAAGAGATTTCTAAATTACAGAAAAAACTATACCTCTGTTATTAAAGATTTTAATCACAAGTTATTTTTTGACTATCCTCTTACAATTAATTTGGAATTAGTGAACAGATGTAATTTGAAGTGTGTTATGTGTCATCAAGGCTATAGGAATGATGCTAAGCAATTTTTACTTACTGAAGAAGTGTTAGATAAAATTTTTGCTGATTTTAAAGAAAATCAATTATCTGCTTTGATGTTAACTATTTCTGAGCCATTATTATTCAAAAAAATCGGAAATGTACTCGATAGAGCAAAAAAGACCGAAATTATGGATGTGTTTCTATTTACGAATGGCGCCCTGCTAGATGAAGCTAAATCCAAAATGATATTAGAAAGTTCTGTAACAAGACTATTTATTTCTCTTGATGCAGCTACCCAAAATACTTACGACAACGTAAGAGTTCCGGTCTCCAAGAGATTATTAAAAGAAAATAGATTGGAGTACGTAGAAAGTAATATAAAAAATTTTATTAAAATGAGAAATAATTTAAATAGAAAAATACCTTTGGTTAGAGTGTCTTTTGTTGCAATAAAAGAAAATTTACACGAAGTTGAAAAATTTAAAAAAAAATGGGAAAATATTGTTGATTCTGTAGAAATTCAAATGGAAAGACCACCAGAACTTTTTCTAAAAATAGACGAAGGAGATTTTGGTAAATTCGAAAAAAAAAATATTAAAAAATACGAATGTATAAAACCTTGGGAAGATATGGCGATATACGCGGACGGATCGGTTACACCGTGTTGTGCTTTTATTGCTCGAAAAGCTCCAACAGGAAATATTAAAGATAATTCCATAAAAGAAATATGGAATGGAGAAAAAATGAAAGTTATCCGCAATGGCCTAAAAAACAATAATCCGATAAAAGTTTGTCAATTATGTTTAGAAAATGAAAAGTTTAATGTGTAATAATTCAAATTATCTTAAATAAACAAAATTATAGCCCAATTAATCTGCAGGAAAATGGATTTTACTGTTCAATAATTGAACGCTATAATTATTTACTAAATAATTAATTCGATTAAAAAGTTTTAATCTTAATGAATCATATTCAAAAGTGAAGAAAATCTATTAGAGTCTTAAGATTAAAAAATAGAAAAAATATAACTACTAAAAAAATGTTTCAAAATTATAACGATTGCATTTGGAACTTGAAAAGTTGTAAAAAAAGCAAAGACAATAAATTAAAGATAAAAAAAAGTAATTTTTATTTAAATTATATAAAAAATGAATTCAATATAGGAGACAAACTTTTTAAAAATAAAATATCAACTTATCGATGTGAGAAATGTAAATGTCTAATAAATAAATCCTGGTTTGACGAAACCCATGTACGCAAAATATACTCTTCGGTTTACGGACAACATCACAAGGGTTGGAAAAAATTTAATGACTTTATAAAATATCCAAATAAAAAATATCATGGGTCATTATTTAAAATATTAAATAAATTTATTAATGTAAAAAATTATGGAGAGTATAATTGTCCCTTTACTGGTCTCTTCGATGATTTTTTTAAAACAGAAATAACCAGTTCAAAAAAAAAATTGTTTTACTACGATCAACTTATACAAAAATATCTTAATAACAAACAATTGGCGGGTTTGAAAGTTGGTTCATTAAGAAGAAAAAATAAAGAGAATTTTTGTATCTTAAAAAAAATCCAAAAAAAAAGAAAATTACTATTTAATTCAAAAAAAAATATTACAAAAAAATTTCTTATAATTGATCACTCAAAAATGATCTGGGGAGAAAATTGTAATTACAAATCTATAAATTGCAAAGTTTACGCAGAAAACATTTTTAATTTAGAAGTTTTGGAATTACAGAAAGCAAAAAATAAATTAGTGAATAAAAATTCTTTTTTTGATTTGTTTGGAATATTTCTTACGCTAGATCATACTTTTAATCCTCATGCAATTTTAAAATTTGCATTAAAAAATTCTAAATTTGTTATTATACAAGCGCACATTGACCCTGAGCTAGGAAGACAACATTTGTTTTCTATTACAAAAGACTTTCCAAAATTTTTAAAAGATATGGGCATATTTTCAGTAGATTTAACCAAGCTTATTAAAAAAGACATGCTAGGAAAAGAAATTTATATGTTGGCAACGAATTATAAAAAATATAAAAAAGTTATAGATAAAATATATAATTATTAATTTAATAAATCTCTAATATGTTGGTCTCAATTATCATTGCTAATTATAATTACGGAAAGTATCTTGGTAGGTGTATTAGAAGTTGCATGAATCAAAGTTTATCAGAAAGGGATTATGAAATAATATTGGTAGATGATTTTTCTAATGATAATTCAATAAAAATTGCAAATGAATATAGCAAATTTATTAATTTTAAAATTATTAAAAATGCAAAAAATCTTGGTGTAGCAATTTCTGCCAACAAAGGTTTTAAAGCAGCCAAGGGAAAATTTGTTGTACGAGTAGATTCTGACGATTATGTCACCAGGGAATTTTTAAATATTTTAAGTTACTACTTGCTAGAATATCCTGAGATTTTGAGTGTATCTTGTGATTATTACTTAGTTGATGAAAAAGAAAAAAAAATTAGAAAAGTTTCATCAAAAGAAAATCCAGTATCATGCGGAATAATGTACAACAAGACAAAGTTACTAAAATTGGGTGCCTATAACAAAACATTTAAACACAGAGAAGAAGAAGAACTAAGGATAAGAATTGGAAAAAAATATGAAACTCATCATCTAAATATTCCATTGTATAGATATCGTATGCACGCCTCTAATAAAACCAAGGATATAGACTATCAAACGGTTTATAAGGATAAAATAGGTTTTTTAAATTTTTCAAGCAATTACAAAAAAATTAAATCGAGAGAGAAAAAATTAAAAAAAAATATCATTGCAATAATTCCAGCAAGAGGAGGTTCGAAAAGATTAAAAAATAAAAATATGTTGAAAATATGGGGCAAACCAATGATTTACTGGACTATCAATGAAGCAAAAAAATCTAGCTACATAAAAAATGTTTATGTCAGTTCTGAAAATACTAAAATAATTAATTATGCAAAAAATTGTGGTGCAAAAATTATTAAAAGGAAAAAAAGTTTATCTGGTGATAAAGTTTTTAAAATGTCGGTTATAGCTGACGCAATAAAAAAAATAAGCAAATATTCCAAACCTTCGCTAGTTTTAAGTTTGCAGGCAAATTCACCGAATATTTCTCATAGGGATATTGACAAAGCTATTGAGCAACTAATAAAATTTAACAGAAATGAAATTATTTCAGTAGATGAAAATTACAATCAAAATGGAGCTATAAGAGCAATGAAAGCCTCTTCTGTTTTCCAAAAATCACTAAGCACAGATTGTGGATTTATTGTAACAAACATTGCTGATATACATACCTCTTCAGATATAAAGAAGTTAAAAAAGATGATAAACAATAGGCAATGAAAAATAATGTAAATCAAAGAAAAGTTAAAATTATTTCTGAAATTCATCCACAGCATTTCGGATCAATGAGCGAAATAAAAAGAATGATAATGCAGTGCAAGTTAGCTGGATGTGATTACGTTAAAGTTCAATTATATGATAGCGAAAAATTATTTGCAAATAAGGATAGGACATATTTAGAAATAAACAAAAGAGAATTTAAAGAAATCAAAACATTTTCCGATAATTTAGGTATAGAAACTTTTGCATCTATTTTCGACAATGAAAGACTCGAATGGTGTGAAGAATTGTCAATTAAATTATATAAAATTGCAAGTAGAACGGTAAAGGAAGATATCAACCTATGTAAAAAAATTATTTCAACCGATAAATTAGTAATAATTTCTTTAGGTATGTATGATTACAAGAATAAAGGAGTACCTTTTAAAAATTCCAATGTAAAGTATCTATATTGTGTTTCTAAGTATCCTGCTAATTTGACAGATATAAACATGCCAGATTTTGAAAATTCTTTTTTTTCAGGTTTTAGCGATCACACCGTTGGCATTGCCGCATCATTGTATGCTATTTCAAGGGGAGCAGAATTTATTGAAAAACATTATTCAAACAATAAATCCATAAATATTAAAACACAACTAGGACATGTCGGTAGTATGAATTTTGATGATTTACAAAAAATTAGGGAATTGGCAGATAGCTTGACTCTATTGAAAGCCAATAAAAATTAAAATTTTTTTATTAATGTGCGGTTTTTTTGTTAGCTTTAGCCTAAAAAATTCTATCAATAATTTTGATATTGAGAGATTCAAACAAGCGGCTGAATTAATTAAACATCGAGGTCCCGATGATTGCCATTCTCACTTTAATCAAGATATTAAAATGATTTTCTACAGGCTTAGCATTATTGATTTATCAAAAAAAGGCAGACAACCCATGCTTAGTTGTAGCAAGAATAATATAATTGTTTTTAACGGAGAAATTTACAATGCAAGATACTTAAAATCATTACTTAAAAAATGCAATTTAAAAGGAAACTCAGATACAGAAATATTAATAAACTTGTATGAAAACTATGGAAGTAAAATTCTAGATAAAATTGAAGGCATGTTTAGTTTTATAATCTATAATTTTAGAACAAGACAATTATTTATTGCGAGAGATAAATTTGGAATAAAACCTCTTTATTATTTTAAAAATTCAAATTATTACCTTTTTGCGTCAGAAATTAAGCCAATTCTTTTTTTTTTAAAAAAAATAAACTTTGATAAAAAGGGCTTTGCTGATTTCTTTTTTAAACAAGAAATGGATCATGGGGCACAATCATTTTTCTTGGACATTAAATCTCTAGAACCTGCTTCCTATGCAATTATCTCAAAATCTAAAGAAAAAAAACAGTCATACTGGCAAATCAATTCATCTTCTTCAATAAACAACAATTACCTGAAAGCAAAAAAGGAATTTAAACATTTGTTTATTAAATCTATAGACAGACACATTGTTGCCGATACAGAAATTAGTCTGTTATTAAGTGGTGGCACCGACAGTTTAATTTTGGCCTCTATAATAAATTCAAAATTAGATTATAAATTAAAAACTTTTACTTACGATTTTACCACTAACAAATTAGGCGAATCGACTATTGCCAATCATATTTCAAAAAAATTAAACATTGAAAATTATTGCGAAATTGTTGATCCCGCATATGTTAAAAATAATTTCGAAAAAATTATATTCAGCCTAGAATCTCCATTTACTTCAATCAGGTTATTCGGTCAAAAAAAAATTTATGAAAAAATAAAACAAATGAAAATCAAGGTGGCCCTGGATGGCAGTGGTGGAGACGAGATATTGGGAGGTTATCAATATAATTATTTAAATTTTTTTATCGATAAAATTAAACACAATCCAAAATACGTAAAATCATTTATTGATAAAATATTGTTACAAAATGGCCCTGATAGGATTGTTGATTTTTTGATGACTCTTTCATTTCAATTTGGATCATTAAAGGATTGTACGCCCTATGTATATTTAAATAATTTTAAAAAAGATTTCTTAAAAAAATACATTAATGAAGAATTTTATTTTTCGGAGAAATTCCCAAAAAAAATAAATAATTTAAAAAGATCTCAATTAATTGACATTTTATATGTTAATTTACCTAGAAGTTTAAAATATTTGGATAAACTGGCTATGAGTGAAAGTATAGAGAATAGAGTTCCTTATCTAGATGGAGATTTGGCGCACTATTCTTTTAACCTTCCCAATAATTTTAAAATTCGAACAGATGCAACAAGATATATTCTTAAAGACGTTTTTAAAAGAGATACTAATATAATTAAAAAATTTGTTACCAAACAAAAAAGATCTATCGTTGATCCGCAGAGGCAATGGTTAAAAAAAGAGCTTAAAGAATTTGTTTTTGATGAATTTCTTTCGTTAAAATTTAAACAACATGACATTTTTGACCAAAAGGGCATAATAAAAAATTATGAGTTATTTCTAAAAAATAATGAAAGAACCAGCTTTGATATTTTTCAAATATTCTGTGCTTATAAATTTCAAAATCTTTTTGATCAAAGGAACTTACGTAATTTTCCATTATTTTAGTTATGAGCCAAGCAGAAGGCTTTGGAGCTAGGAATAACAACGAGTGGGTTAGCCAAGACAAGACACATGCAGGAATTCAAATCTGGACTCTTCTCTGGACTCTCTAGATCACAAATTTAATTGAATTTTACTTTTGTTTAATTAATTGCCCTTGTAGCGAAAAAGATATCTCAATTCACCTGTGCCAAATTTGATCTTTGAGAAATTATGTTCTTTCATATGGTTTATATCCATATCTGTTTTATGTGGTCCTTTAAGACGTTTAACCACATAAAAATTATTTTTTTTCATTAAACTTATTAATTTTTTATCAGTACATTCTAAATAATCAGCTTTAAACCAATCCACCAAAAGAGTGATTTTATTTCTTGTAAAGTTTAAATCGGTGAGCATTTTTCTTATGTAAACTTGGTCTACATTAATAAAATTTTCTACACATTTTTTTTGAATCGCATCTCTCATTCCACCTTTTCCAGCAACATAAACAAAAAAATAGGCATCTTTTTTTGCATAAGTACTAATTTTTTTAATTGCTTTATTGAAATCATTAAAATTTTTTAGGTGATGTAAAACTGCAGCACAAATTAAAAAATCAAAATTATTTTTGCCATCCTTCATTTTAAGCATGTCTTTAACTTCAAATTTCATTTTTTTATGTATACCCAGTTTTTTTGCATATGTTCTTGCAAACTTAATATTTTTTTTCCAATATCAGTTGCATAAGCAAATTTGGCTTTATCTAGGATGCAACCCATTGAGATTGAGGCATTTCCACATCCAAATTCTACAATTTTTTTATTCTGATATAAATTTTGCATATTATTAAATTTAAATCTTTTATTTCTAAAATTAATTAGTTCTTGAAATTCAGTACTTTCATATTCAGGCCAAATATCTTGCCAAAGCTGTTTATGTTTTTTTAAAATACTTATATTTTTAGTTAAAGCCATAGAATTATCTTTTTGAAAACTTGAAAGTAATCTTAATTGATGAAATAAATTAACGGTTTTGTTAATTAATATAATAATTTCTTTTTCTGGTTTTTTTGTCATGCAAAATATTTTCACTTATAGTTGTAAAATATGTTAAAGATATTATTTTTGCTGGTGGACGGCATAGGGGTCGAACCTATAACCTTCGGTTCCGAAGACCGACGCTCTATCCAGTTGAAGCTAGCCG
>PCAG01000033.1 GCA_002730475.1 Spirochaetales bacterium
ACCATCAAAATATCTTTTTTATCCATCTTTATCACCTCCTTTCAGTTTCTAATATCTAAACTTAACAGAATTTGATATATATATATATATATATATATCGGTAATAAAAATAGGACTTGTTTCGGTCGCAGAGCCCAAGTTCCAAACCCAACAACATCTTTTTATATCTCAACTTCCTCAGAGTAATATGAAACTAGACGAAGCAATTAAAAAAAGATGTTCGACAAGAGAATTCTCTTCCAAAAAGGTAAAATGGGCAGATATTTTGGAAGCAATTGATTCTGCGAACCAAGTTCCGTTCGCAGGAAACATAAACAATTTGAAATTCCTAATAATTTCAAATCAAGAAAAAAAAGATAACATCGCGAAACAATCTCAACAACTCTGGATTTCAAAAGCACCTTATGTGGTTGTCGTTTGTTCAGACACTTCAAGATTAGAATCGCTTTACCATGAAAGAGGATTAGTTTATTCAAGACAACAAGCAGGAGCAGCAATACAAAACTTCTTACTAAAACTAACAGACTTAAAACTCTCAAGTTGCTGGGTCGGAGCCTATACAGACGAAATCCTAAAACAAATTCTTAAAATTCCAGGACACTTCAATATAGAAGCAATTATTCCAATAGGCTATGGAAAGGGAAAACCAGCAAAAAAAGCAAGACTAGAAACCAAAATCTTCTGGGAAGATTGGGGAACTAACAAGAAACCTAGTTATTTCTGAAAAAATAAAAACAAGGACTCGCTCTTTCAAGCGAGCCCAATTTGAAAAAATAAATTAAACTAATTTACGAATTATCTGAAAACTTCTATTCCTAAATCTGACATTTCACGAGAGGGCTCTGCATTACTCATAGGCATTTCTTTACCTAAAATGTAAGGAGATTTAACTCCTGTCATAATAGTAATGACTCGGACTTTGTTTCCAAATCCCTTGTCAATCCTTGCTCCAATAATCACTTGTGCTTCCGGACTTAAGTTTTCAGTAACCAAAGAACCAATTCCAGAGAATTCGTCCAACTTAAAGTCAGGCCCGCAAGTTATATGTATTAAAGCACCAGTTGCTCCTCGATAATCCACGTCCAACAAAGGATGAGTCAAAGCTTGTTTAACAGCTTCGTCAACTCGCATAGAACTATCAGACTCACCAACACCAATAACTGCAACGTCACCACCTTTCATAATTGACGAAACGTCAGCATAATCTAAGTTAATCAATGAAGGCAAAGTAATAGTCTCCACTATACCTTTTATCATTGTACTTACTAGCTCGTTCGCAACTGCGAAAGCTTGTTCCATCGGCAAATTACCAGCAATGTCTACAAGTCTGTTGTTATCGATAACGATTGCCGTATCGACAACTTCCCTTAGTTCTTGCAAACCGAATTCAGCTTTATCAATTCTAGCTTTCTCACATTCGAAAGGCATTGTAACAACTGCAATAACAGTCGCTCCAGCTTCCTTAGCTAATTGAGCAACTACGGGAGCAGAACCAGTTCCAGTTCCTCCGCCCATTCCAGCACAAACAAAAACCATATCAGCATTGCTTGTCGCTTTCTTCAATTCGGACAAAGATTCCTTCGCGGCCTCTCTACCTTTTGCAGGAAAACCCCCACATCCAAGTCCTCTTGTTAATTCCTTACCAAGAAGAAGTTTCTCATCAGCTTTAGTAATGCTCAAATGCAAAGCATCAGTATTGACACCATAGACACTCGCGCCATTAATTCCTTTATTGAACAACCATGTGATAGTATTACATCCAGCTCCACCAGCACCAAAAACTTTAATGTTGGCCTTTCCAGCTCTCAACTCATCAAAGTTAATACTATGCGCTGCGACATTTTCTATCGCTTCTTTTGCAAAATCAAGTACCATATATTTTTACCTCCTTTCAATTATAATACCTTAACAAGAGCACTTTCTTTTAAATAATTGACTATAAATAAACACAACCAATGAAATAAACCATTCAACTTAAAAACTTCCATTTTTTGAGAGTTTTATGGAAAGTAAATACAAAAACACATTTTCAGGAGATTATTTTTTAGGACTTAGAGAAAACTCGGAATATGAAAAAGCAAAAATAACAATTTTACCAGTTGCATATGAAGGAACTTGCACTTATGGAAAAGGAACTAAGAATGCTCCGAAAGCAATAATCAATTCTTCGCTACAATTAGAATCATTTGACGAAGAAGCATTGTTTTCTCTGGATAATTTAGGAATTCATACTCTAAAATCGCAAAACTTCTCAGGCAAAACAAAAGCAAAATCGGTTGTAGAAAAAACAAAAGAAATAACAAAACAAATTTTAGAAGATGGAAAATTTCCAACGATAATCGGAGGAGAACACTCAATATCTATAGGAAGTATTCAAGCTTGTGCAGAAAAATATAGCAATCTATCGGTTTTGCAAATAGATGCTCACACAGATTTAGATAAAGCATACAAAAATGAAGAATACTCTCACGCTTCAATGGCTAACAAAGTTCTAGAAACCACAAATACAAAATTTACTCAAATAGGAATTCGTTCAATCACTCCGGAACTTATCAACATCGCAAGCAACACAAACACAAAAATATTTTTCGCGCACAACATTATAAACAAAAAACATAAAATTTCAGAAATTCTAGAAACTCTAAACAAAAATATCTATCTAACAATTGATGTAGATGCTTTCGATCCAAGCATCTTTCCAAACACTGGAACTCCCGAACCGAACGGACTAAAATGGCAATACATAATCAACCTAATCAAAGAAATTTCAAAAAAAAGAAACATAGTCGGATTTGACTTAGTTGAACACTCTTCAACAAATCCAAAAAAACCACACTACTCAGATTTCTCAGCAGCAAAACTAATCCATAAAGTTCTTTGCATAATTTGGAAAGAAAAAGTTAAACAACAATCGTCTTAATCTTCTCTAAATCACAAAAGTCGCTGGAATAATTATAAGCTCCTGCATTCAAAAACTTCAAAATGTCTCCAACTTTTGGATTTTCCAAATAAACTTCATATCTGAAAATATCTTCTGAAGCAGGAGTACAACCTTTTATCATATATTTATTTCCTTCTTCTTTCTCTCCTTCAACTAATAATTTGACATTCGCAATAATCGTGTCCAAAGAAGAATTGAAAATCGAACAATTCACAAAAATTGTCTTTCCCTGAATTGCAATTATCTTACATTCCAAATCGACAGAATTTGAAGCGATAAATCTTCCAGGCTCTACAATAATTTCCTTTCCAAATTCTTCCTTAACTTCTAAAATTTTTCTAAAAATCATTTCTAAAGTTTTATCATTTGTATTTTTGTAACTTCCAGGAAGTCCTCCGCCAATATTTATTATATCAATCTTCTCAAGATTCTCTTTGCTCAAAAAATTCTCTAAATCTTCTTTCAGATTCCACTCTGAAACATTCTGAGTCTTTCTATGAAAATGAATTCCTAATTTGCCTATAGATTCATTTTCTCTCAAAAAGGGAATCTTCTTATTTACAATTTCAGATTTCATTCCAAATACATAATATCTTCCACTGAAAATAGTATTCTCTCTCAAATTAATTCTCAATAATAAATTTATTTTCTCTTTTTTATGCTCAATAAATTTCTCCAATAAATTCAAATCATCAATCAAATCTACAACAAAATTTCTAACTCCTAATCTCCAAATCACTTCTAAATACTTTTCAGAATTTCCCAATAAAAAATACCAAACTCTTTTCTTATCTTCAACTCTTTCTAATTCCCTCAAAGAATGAACTGAGAACATAGAATCAGTTTCGTTTTCTAAAATTTCTCCAACTTCCACATTTGTTTTCAAAGAATATGAAATTTTCAAATCTAAATCCTTCAACTCAGAATATTTCTTCAAAACTCTATCCCTATACAGGACAAATCTAGGATTTTCATTCATCTAAAACTCCTTCTTTAGATAAAGTTTCCAAAGATTTAATCATGGCTAATGGAAAATTAATCGAAACATCTCCAATAACTGTCGTCGCATCAGAATCATCTTTAATTTTTCCCCAAGACTTAGCTTCTTGAGTTGTTGCTCCACTCATACTTCCGGAAGTAGCTCTCGCAGTAGTCATATAAACTGCATAATCAAAACCACCATTCAACAAACCAGCCAGAATAGCATGATGCTTTGAGATGCTTCCACCCAAAGCTATCAAACCTTTCTTATCATCGTGCCCATATCTTGCAACAATATTCCCAAAATCTCCAACAACATCCACAGAAAAATCTTTGTGTTTTTGTTGAAATAAATACAAATGAAATCCAAAAGCTCCATCAGTTATTGCTGGACAATAAATTGGAATATCTTTCCTTGCTGCCTGAAACAAAATGCTATTTTCATCTTCCAATATCAAACCGATTTCCTTGAACATCTCCGAAGGAGTCCATCTTTTTTTCTTCAGATATAATTTTTCCAAAATTTCTTGTGTTTTATTCTCAAACTTCAAATATGATTGATTATCAATCATTAAATTACCAATCCGATTCATTCCTTTCTCATGTAATGCTAAATCATCAGAATTAAAATTAGTTATTGAAAATTTCTCTCCACAAGATTTCATAATATCTTCCTCCAGTCCACCAATCGTTGTAACAATGACTTCTGCCATTCCCAATTTGACAAGTTGTGCAAAAAATCCTCTCAAACCAGAAGTAACCATGTTAGATGTGAAAGTCAAGAAGATTTTAGAACCATTTAATTTCATCTTAGCAAAAATATCTGAAGCATTCTTCAACTCAACAGACTGGAAACCCACATTTCCAAGCCTCGCTACAAAATCCTCGACACTAATGCCTTTTTCCCAACATAAATCTTTAACGAAATCCATTTTAGAAGTACAACTAGTAAAAACCAACTTTAAGAGTGGGCTCTGACTAAATTCATAAATTAAAAGGAAAAGGCTGACTTTTAAAATTTTGGATTAAATCTTCTCCAAGATTTCTGCCTTCAAATTCATTTCCTTACAAAGTTCTACAAATTTTTCAGCATCTTCTAAAGTTCCGGCAACTCCTGCACCATAATGAATTGGAATTGCTAAATCTGGACTAATCAAAGAAGCGGCCTTGGAAGCTTCATCGGGATTCATAACATATTTTCCAGAAACCGGAAGCAATGAAACAAATTTATTTCCATGCTTTCCATAACCGCTAAGTTTTTGCATCTCAGGAATAAAGTCCGTATCTCCGGCATGATAAATTATAACCTCTTTCATCTTAATGATATAACCAACCCATCCTTCATTTTTCGGATGAAATTCTTTATGTTTATTATATGCAGCAATCGTTTCTATTTTTAGGTTTCCAATCTCCAATTCATCGCCAACCTCCATAACTTGAATATGTACTCCTTCCAACTTCATAATTTTGCTCTGACAATCTGCTGTACAAACAATAATTGCTTCTGGTGCAATAATTTTTTCTATATCTTTAATACTACAATGGTCATAATGGCTATGAGTAATTAAAACTACGTCTGCTTTGGGAACACTCTCTGAAATATTATATGGATCTATTGCAATCCGTTTACCATTAGAAACCAAAATTCCCGAGTGTCCGAGAAAATCTATCTTTACATTTTCCACTTCCATAATAATGAACGACTAATTTAATTTTTAAAACTACTGGATATTTTCTAAATCTTTATCTGCAGATCTTATCTCTTCCCAGATATTTTCTATCTCGTCAGTTTTTTCTAAAACTCTTTCTAAATATCTATCCTTGTTTTTCTGTTCTGCCCGCATGGCTCCAATCTGTCCAGTCGCATAAGTCGAAAGCCCCTTACCAGCAAGATAAACTGCTCCAGCACCCATCAATTCGAAAGTTGAAATATCCCCCTTGCCAAGAAGATTTGCAAAGACATAAATTGGAGCCCATAATTCTGCAACAAGTCCTGGAACTCCTAATGCTCCTCTCAAACCATAAGAACGAGCCCTTAGATTAGATTCATTAGCTTCTCTAACCGAATCGCATTTCTCTTTGGTAAGTTTTGCCTTTCTCTCAGAAAGTTCATCAAAAACAGAATCATTCGATAAAGATGAATATTCTTCCATAAAAAAAGACATTTCAATATTATTTAAAGATAATTAAACTAAATCACCACTCAATTTTCTCAAGTTCTACGCTATCGTACAGAATATCTTTCAACTCGTAAAATTGCAAACTATCTTCTGCCCTGTCATCGAAATATCTTAACTGGTAGTCGGTATCTTCCTTGGAATCAAACAAATCTATAGCCATTTCCTTATTTTCAGAATGGTCAATCATCACAGTATGTGCATCTACTTCGTATTCCTTTCCATTAACTTTTATCTTATCTCCTTTTTTAATTTTAGAGATTGGTTTACTAGATTTTATCTTAACCATTTTATAAATTCTTTCAGAAATATCCCTTAATAAATTTAACTTATGGACTATGCCGTGTCATAGTTCTTGGAAATGTAATCGCGTCTTTTATTGTAGACAATCCACAAATCCAAGCGATTAATCGTTCAACCCCTAGCCCATAACCTCCGTGAGGAACACTCCCATAACGACGAGTATCAAAATAAAACTCATAATTCTCAGAGTTTTCTCCATCTGCTTCTAAATTTTCTCTCAACTTTTCTATACTCTCTTCTCTCTGGGAACCTCCAATCAATTCCCCAGAACCTTCTGGCCCAATCATATCGAATCCCAAAACAGTTTCCTTTCCTTTCTTACAATTTTCAGAATCTTTCATATAGAATGCCTTGACTTTCTTCGGATAATCTGTAACAAAAATTGGAGTATCATAAAATTCACTTAACTTATCCTCTTCGATAGTTCTCAAATCTTTTCCCCACACAACTTCCATTTTCTTTTTCTGTTTCAAAATCTTCAAAGCTTCATCATAACTCATTCTCGGAAACTTTTTCTTAGTTGTCGGTTTAAGTTTTTTAATATCTCTTTCAAGAATTTCCAATTCTTCTAGATTATTCTTCAATACCTCTGAAACCACATATTTTACTGCTTTCTCAGCATCATCCTGAAGATAATTAAAATCTTCCCAAGCAACTTCCATCTCCGCATGCCAGTATTCAGTTAAATGTCTTGAAGTTTTAGATTTCTCAGCTCTGAAACTCGGTTGAATTGTAAAAATTTTCTCCAAGGAAAAAATTCCAGGTTCTGCATGTAATTGCCAAGTTTGAGCTAAATAAAGTTCTTTTCCGAAATAATCAACTGCAAACAAACTAGATCCACCTTCGCATTGGGTTCCTAAAATCGTCGGTGAATGATATTCATAAAAACTATTTTTTCTCCAATGTTCTCTCAAAGAAGAAAGAACTGTATCTCTTATTTTCAAAATAGCGATCATTTTCCTAGAACGCAACCACAAATGTCTCCTATCTCCTAAAAGTTCTTCATTCAAACTTTTATTAATTGGGAAATCATCGCTTTTTCCGACAACATTTATTTCCTTAGCTCTAATTTCATAACCTGTCGGAGCTCGCACATCTTTTTTAATCTCTCCGACAATTTCAATGCTGGCTTCCACTTGTAATGAATCTATTTCTTTCCATTGCTTTTCAAAATCTTCCCTACTTAAAACAACTTGGATAACCTTGCTAACATCTCGAAGAATCAAAAATTTTAATTTATTACTTCCCCTTTCTCTATGAACCCATCCACGAACAGCTACCTTTCCAGAACTCTTTTTCATAGCTTCTGAGATTGATATGTACCTTTTTTTCATTTTCCCTTCTTTCCCATATCTAATTTTAGGTTTACTTCCTTTAGTTGTTCTTCATTAACTGGAGAAGGAGAATCCATCATCAAATCAGAAGCATTCTTATTTTTTGGAAATGCGATTACTTCTCTAATTGAATCTTCTTCTGTCAAAATTTGAAGAACTCTATCTAACCCGAAAGCAATTCCCCCATGGGGTGGAGCACCATATTTTAATGCAGAAAGCAAGAATCCAAATTTATTATTTGCTTCTTCTTTTGAAATTCCCAACGTTTCAAAAACATTGTTCTGTATTTCTTCATCGTGAATTCTGATACTTCCTCCGCCGATTTCAGAACCATTCAAAACTAAATCATACAGATCAGCATGAACTTTCCCAGGATCAGAATCCAGATATTTCAAATGCTCTTTTTTTGGAGCGGTAAATATATGATGCTCCGGCGTCCATTTATTATCCTCTTCATTCCAGGCAAAAACAGGGAAATCAACAATCCAGCAAAACTTAAAGTCTTTTTTGTCAATCAGCTTCAATCTATGGCCTAATTCTACCCTTAATTTGCCTAAAATCTCATTTGCAGTCTTTCCTTTATCAGCGATAAAAAACAATATAGAGCCTTTTTTGGCTTTAGTTTTTTCTAATAATTTTTTCTGGACATCTTTATTAAAAAATTTAACAATATTGCTTTCCAGACCTTTTTCAGTGACTCGCATCCATGCCAGGCCTTTTGAACCTAGATTTTTAGTGGAAAAGTCGATCAAGTCATCAATCTCATTCCTTGAAAACTTGTCAGGAGGATTGATACATTTTACCATTTCAGATTTATTAAAGACCTGAAAATCTGATTTTTTAGTAATTGAAGTAACATCGATCAGCTCTAAACCAAACCTTAGATCTGGCTTGTCAGTGCCGTATTTTTCCATAGATTCAGCATAACTTAGTCTGGGAAATTTGTATTTAATATCGACATTAAGAACTTTTTTCCACATATGCTTATGCAAGCCTTCCACTACTTCCAAAACATCATCGGCCTTTACAAAACTCATTTCTAAATCTATCTGAGTATGTTCAGGCTGCCTGTCCTGCCTTAGATCTTCATCCCTTAAACATCTGGCAAATTGAAAATACCTGTCACAGCCTGAAACCATCAAAATCTGCTTATAGATCTGAGGGCTTTGAGGAAGAGCATAAAATTTTCCGGGATTGGTTCTTGAAGGAACAATATAATCCCTGGCACCTTCCGGAGTAGCCCGAACAAGCACAGGAGTTTCAATCTCAAGAAAATTATTTTTGGTCATGTACTCTCTCGCTGCCTGCCTTGCATCGTGCCTTGTCTGAAGGTTTCTTTGCATGATAGGCCTTC
>PCAG01000034.1 GCA_002730475.1 Spirochaetales bacterium
CTCAAAAAGAACGATTTTGTCGTTGGGATTCACGATACGGCTCACGAATATCCTCGCGTTAGCATTGGCGAAACAGTCAGCATAGCTGTTGATATGCATGTTTTAGTTGCAAGATGTTTTGTTCTCAACAGCGCCCCATCAAAAACACGCTACGTAGATCACTTGAATAAAAACAACAGTGCAACATGTAAAGAGATCTTAGATGCTTTTAGTTTTTTTGAATGCAGGGAGCACAAAGCTGACTGGCGTCCTTGCAATCTAGAATGGGTAACAAATGGTGAAAACGTAAAAAGGAGGCCTAAAGCCGCCAAGATTAACAAAAGGTTCTTCATGGATGGCCGGTCCAGAATTTATTTTTGTGTCTAAAATTACTGAAGAAAGACCTTGGGGTTCGTTCACTGTCTTGGACGAAGGCGTCGGAGAAAGCGAATTTGGCCTACGGCCCACGCGGAGAAAAGGTGTTGACCTTTCTGAGCCTGTGGAGAAGGTATACGAATTCATACGTAAGTCATTCAAAATAAAGAGGATAACTATTAACCCCAAGCAGTCATTGTCGCTACAATATCACTTCCATAGAGACGAACATTGGATATGCGTTGAGGGACTAGCGTCTGTTCTTATTGATGGTGAGGAGACTCTTCTCTCTGTCGGCAAGTCAATCGACATAAAAAAAGAACAAAGGCACCGACTATCAAACCCAACTGATAAGACTACGCAAATCATTGAGATTCAATTAGGAGACTACCTCGAAGAAGACGATATTGTTCGTCTAGAAGATATTTACGGAAGAACGACTTGAGAAAACAAAAAACATTTTTAGAGATAGGTACAAGCGACTTCAATACATTACTTCCCTTATGTAGAAACGGGTGGAGTGGTATTCTCGTAGAGCCTATTCCTTTATTAGCGGAAAATTTACGAAAAGAAATAGCGGCCGAAGGCCTTCAAGCGACCGTTCTTAATATGGCCATCTCGGATCATGATGGCGAGCTCCAAATGCGTAAAATTGTGGGTCATGAATATCTCGGTCTTACAGATTCGGTAGAAAGCTGCGGTCTGGTATCGACACCTGTTGGGTCCGAGGCTTTTGAAAAGGTATGGTTCAAGGGAACATCCTATGTCGACTTGTCGAAAACAGGGGGAAGCAACGGGACCCCAGCCGACGATCGGCTTTCTTTTGAAGAAATCACCGTAAAGTGCATGAAGTTAAGCTCATTGATGCAAAGGTTCGAGATTCATAGCTTAGACCTTATGCAAATTGACGTAGAAGGGCATGAGTTGCATATACTTGAAAGTTACGACTTCCGAATTCATCCCATGGTCGTGAAAGTCGAACACGAACATATGCCAGCTAACGGGAGAGATTTAAAGGATATAGTAAAACTGCTCGAAAACAATAAATATCATACGTTTGTAGAAGAAAAGGATATTTATGGAATTTATTAGCCAAAAGTAGTTGACAGAGCCGAAAGTAGAATTTATACTCTTTTTCTTATGAGCGATTCATTAGCTTTTTTTAAGCCGAACTCAAAATCGACGGGTCATCTTTGCAGCTTCAAATACAGCAAACTTGACAATTCATTCATGGCCGAGCTCGTTAAGCAGTCAAGCTGGAATGCGCAAACTCACCAAGGCTCCTTTGCTGGCAAAGACCCATCTAAAAAGGTCAGCGTTAAGCTTAGCGAGACTGAAATAGGGCAAATCCTTGCTTGCATCAAAAAGAACATTGATGTTTGCGGAGGCAAAGCATGGTATCATGCGAGCAAAAACCAGATTACTCGAATCAAGTTCGAGCCTTGGTTTAAAATGTCAAACGAAGGTGGAACTTGGGTTAAGTCCGGAGGCCAACTTGGATACTCTTTTAAAGTTCAGAAAGAAGATAGAGAGGACTCCTCCAACAAAAGCAATTTTCAAATCACTTTAGGCTATGGTGAATCAGAGGCTCTATTGTCTTACCTCATGGCGGGCCTTGCGGATTTCAACAGTTCTAGGCTTGAGAAATACTCGAAGAAGCAAAAAGAGTGGATTAACAACTCCAAGAAGGCCAAGCCTGCAGAGCCATCGTCAGGAGACGAGTTCGCCGACATTGATAGCGCCTCCCCTTCTAAAGGAGACGGGTCTATTGAAGTAGAACCATGGTAAAAAAGAAAAAAATATTATTTCATACCGATATGGCGCTTGCCAAGACGGGCTTTGGCAGAAATGCCAAGGCCCTTCTCACTTATTTATATAAGACAGGCAAGTATGAGCTCGTTAACCTTGCCTGTGGCATTGTCGACAATCCAGATTCGGAAGACTTTGTTAGAACGCCTTGGAAAACCATTGGGGCGATTACAAGCGACCAATCTAAACTTAACGAAATCAACTCTTCTACGGACCAGAAAAGGGTACGGGATGTTTCGTATGGCAGCGAATATATAAACGAAGTAGTCAAAAGAGAAAAACCAGACATCTATATTGGGGCGCAAGACTTTTGGGGCGTTGACTTTTCCATTAGGTCAACTTGGTTTAAAAAGATTCCTTCTGCTATTTGGGTTACTTTAGACTCGCTTCCTATTTTCGAAGCCGCAATTAAAAACGCAAAAGACATAGAAAATTATTGGGTTTGGAGCAGCTTCGCCGAGAAAGAACTTCATAGGCTTGGATACGATCACGCGAAAACCGTCCATGGGATAGTTGACGAGACGTTCTTTAAAAAACTAGACAATAACGAAAAATCTATACTAAGAGCTAAACATGGTATCGACAGCGACACTTTCCTAACTGGTTTTGTATTTAGAAACCAACTCAGGAAGTCGGTTCCTAATCTTCTTGAAGGATACAAAAAATTTAGAGAAAAGGTCCCCGAACGTAAAACCGCGCTTCTCCTACATACCAACTATTCCGAAGGATGGGGGATACCTAAGTTAATTACAGAATATGAAATAGACGAAAAAGAAATACTCACTACTTACGTTTGCAAAAAATGCGGCGACTATAAAGTAATGCCGTTTCATGGCCAAGAGATAGGCTGCGTCTACTGTGGGGAAGCTGGTGGATTTAGCACCACTGGCGTAAACCAAGGCGTAACCGAAGTACAGCTTAATGAAGTATATAATTTAATGGATGTCTACTGCCACCCTTTCACTAGCGGCGGTCAGGAGATACCAATACAAGAGGCTAAGATGACTGAACTAATCACCCTAGTCACTAATTATAGCTGCGGAGAGGAGTGCTGCGAACATGGAGCCTATTCGCTTCCCTTAGATTGGTCTGAGTATAGAGAGCATGGAACTCAATTTAAGAAGGCCTCAACCTCGCCCGATTCAATTTGTGATAGATTGATAGAAGTTCTTAATATGCCCGAAGAGGCTAGAGCTTTTTGGGGTGAACAAGCCAGAAAATGGACTTTATCGAAGTTCTCCAATTCCGTTGTTGGTGGTTTCATTGAGAATTTCATAGACTCACAGCCTCTTCATGATTTTGATTTTATTGAGGCTGAGGTCGACAAAAAAGATCCAGACGCTTTCGTCCAACCCATAGAGGATGACGCGGAATGGATTAAACAACTATATAAGCTAATCCTTAAGAGAGACGTCGACAAAACCTATGAAGGCCATACTTATTGGATGGGGGAACTTTCGAAAGGGTCTCAAAGAGGAGACATCGAAAACTACTTTAGAGAGGTTGCTCGAAGGGAGTTATCCGGCGACATAGATAACTCTTACGACATAGAAGAGCATCTGGATGACGACGACAAAGGAAAAAGGATAGCTTTCGTGCTTCCGGGAAATGAGAGAGACGTTCTTTACAGCACAAGCCTCCTTGAAAGTCTGAAAAAGACCTACCCATCTTACAACATTTATTATATAACAAACAAAGAATATTTTACCATATTGGAGGCCAATGAGAACTTACACAAAGTTATAGAGTTTAACAAAATAATGGAAACCCAATTTTACCTAGAGGGAAGGGGCGAAGAAGAAGGATACTTTAACATAGCTTTCTTCCCCTACTTCACCACTCAGAAGAACATCAATTATACACATAATGGTGAAGACATAATCACCCATGACCTCAAGTGCCTTAAAAACTTCCCAATAAGATAAATGCATTTAATAGAAAAGTATAGCCTAGAGACGGGCGTCAAAATAGGTAAGCCAGAGCTTTACGAGAAGTTTTACCCAGTTCCAGTTTCGGGCAAATATATAACTCAGTATGTCGAACAGGGCATACAGTCCATGCAGTACGAATATTGGGAAGACGTCATTGAGCTAATTAACCCCTATCTCAAGCAGAACGACATAAAGATATTAAACCTCAACCCCTCCCCAGTTAAATCCTTGGATAATCTTTTCCAAATAGAAGAAAAAATAGACGCAGGCCAATTATCTTATATCTTGAAGAACTCTTTGCTTCACTTTGGAGAAACCAGTTTCGCCACTGATGTTGCAGTAATGCATGACATAAACTTGGTGGCTTTGTACTCTATGAGTCATCGAGAATGCTTGGAACCGTATTGGGGAAACCGGTCAAAACAAATTCTGTTTGAGCCTGAAACTGATTTCCCAGCACGATGCCACAAGCCTTCCTACTCTTCTACGGAAGTCAAAAAGTCCATAAACAGCATCGCCTCAGAAAAGATAGCTGGAGGTATTCTTTCCCTGCTTGGGATAGACTACAAGTTTGATTACGAAACTGTTTTTGTTGGGTCTTTGTTTGTTAATAAACAAGTTGAAGTGATTCCCGAGACTATTGCTGATGTAGACTTTTACCCTATGAGCATTAGAATGGATTACCACTTTAACGAACGTAATTTGGTTCAGCAGTTTTCAACTACCGACAAACCCATTAATATCATTACGAACAAACCAATTAGCGAAGCCGCGCTTCTGAAAATCAGAAAAAGAATAGAATGTATTTACTACCTAATAGAAGACGACGAAAACCCCGCCTTCATAGAAAAAGCTAAAAGGTTTCAAATTCCATTTAAGCTAATGTCTTATATGGAAAAGTCTAAAATCCAAGACAAAAAACTTAAATACATGGACTTGGCCCCAATATTTAAGCAGAAGATAGCTGACCCCAAAGAAATCAAAGAACTTAAGAACGAAGACTTAAGTAATCTTTATTATTTTTCCAACAAAAGAGTTTTAAATAAGGGAAAAATATACTTGAGCAAGGCCGGATACGACGCCGGACAGGCTCATGAATCGAAAGATAGCCCTCAGAAAATAGTTGATTCAGAAGACTTTTGGAAGGAGCTAGACTGCTTTAAGATAGTTAGAAAAGTTTCTTGACTATTCTGAAAGCGTTAGTTATTCTATATTTTCATGGCAGCGAAGAAAAAGTTAATCAAGAAGGAGGCAGTTGGCAATCCAACCGCCAGAGCTAGGAACGAGCTTGGGCTTATTTCGGACGGCAGCATAGAATACACTTATGACGATAACGGTTTGGTCGATTGGCGTAAGATGGTCAAACAGGAGTTTCTTGTGCCCAACAAGCAAAAGACAAAAGAGACTGATATCTCTAATTTAGCAGATAAGGATTTATTGATTTTGTTGGGTGGAATAAAGAACTTGGCCCAAATTAGAGGTTTTTCTAAGGTGGAATACAGAGTCTATTCTGCCGCCCCAGATTACGTTATGACTTCTTGCGGCATAACTTGGCTGCCTAACTACGAGACAGAGAATAAAGAGGTTTACTTTGAGGCTCTGGCTGACGCATCAATGAGCAACACTAAAAGCTTCGCTAGGAACTTTTTGGCTGCCATTGCCGAGAACAGAGCTTTCGTCAGATGCGTTAGAAACTTTTTAAGAATCAACGTGGTTGGACAGGACGAGATGGGAGACGCAAGCCTTCTTACTGAGTCTAATAGCGCTTCAACAGCCACTAGCGCGGCAGACCCACATTCTTTGCTTTCTTCTGTGATGCAAGAAAAAGGTGTGTCTTTCGACGATCTTAAAAAGAAGCTGGTCACCGAGGGGAAAATAAAAGAGTTCGAGTATAAGTCTTTGCAAGATATCCCCAAGAGCCAGATCTTCGCTTTAATTAAAAGGCTTAAAACAATTAAAGGGTAATTATGGAAACCGCAAGCTACTTAGCTACCATAAAAGTCGGAGACGCTATTGAGCCGACCAGAAAAGCCATTTCTTGTGGCGTTAGTTTTCTTTTTAGGGAAGATGGCTTTGTTTGGACTAGGCTTTTTACCGCCAAGTCTAGAGGAGAAGCTGTCCAAAGAGCTTCTAATTGGTTTTTCTCCTTAAAATGTAGCAAACACGCCAAAGCAAACATCCCTCACGTAACTGTTAAAGACTTAACTGTAGACGACCCGCGCAATGAAGTTTTTTTCTATAAGAGGTTTAGGTGTTTCGATGCAAATAGCAAACTTCTTGAAGACGAAACAATTGAACGACTTCTAAAAGAGTCGAGAGGGAAGCTCAGGAAGTCCAAGCTAGATAGAAAAAAATTCGCATGTAGATCTTCAGTTGAGTGGAATAGAAATTCAAAACGCCTCTCTTATCGTCCCCCATGCTTGGAGTGGACTGGATTTCCTAGGCTTTATTTGGAACCAGATACCGGCGCTTTTATCTACAAATTAAAAAAACAAAGCCAACAAACCGTTGGCACCAAATATAGTTTCAGAAAGAGTGTCAATACCACCCCGATGCCACGCAAAGAAGGGGATGGAAGGAGAGTTTGGACCGGCAAGGTGATAGACATAGAAAAAGGCTTTAAAATTCAGGAGCTACGCTATAAGTCTGTCCGACTTAAAGCTAAGAGCCTAGAGGCCGCAAGGAAAGAGATTAGTTTGAAGTGGTCCGAAACACACTCCGCTGATGATAGCTGAAGACGTCAGCTTTTTTCTGAACACTATCCCACCTAGGCTTAAAGAGTCTAAGTCTCTACGGGCATCGGTTGAAAGTCTGCTTTCGCAGAGCCTCCCTCCTAAATGTATATATGTTTGTGTCCCTGAGTTTTATAAGAGGTTCAATCAGGCCGTTAATGATGAAGATATACCTGATTGGCTTTTAGATTATGATAACTCAGATGCTGTTTCAGTTAACATCTTAACCGGAGAAGATTACGGCCCTGCCTCGAGGTATATTTACGCCAAGAGCGTGCTCCATGATGATGAAATGGTGTGTTCCGCTGACGATGACGTAGCCTACAACAAAGACGCTTTGGAGAAGCTACTAGACTACAAAACCGCTTTCAACTTGGATGCTGCTAGTAATTGGTCTTATTTATGGTGGAATGATATAGATGATCCTAAAGACATAGATCTTGATGTTAGATACCTACAAGGAGTGGACATGATACTAACTCACATTTCCAACCTAGAAGGTCTGGAAGACTTCCTTGAGGACGTACATGAAAACATTCCTCATTCGTTTTTTAATGATGACGTAGCTATATCTTTTTTCTTGCGTCTCAAAAATAAGAAAGTAGGGTCTATAAATATCGGAGAAGCTGGAGAGCGAGCGTATATAGAGCAGCCTTCAAGTTCCAAATCTTCTATGCACAATACAATTTACGATGGCCTCGGCAGGGGGCTTAGATTCCATAGAACAACTGAAATAATTTCGTATTTAAAGGAGAACTACCCCATTAAAAAACTAAATAGTGAATCTTGATAGTCTCTTTTACAACAACCCCTAGTCGAATCTCAAATTGCTCCAAGGTAGTTGATGCCATCGTTGACCAAACCTTACGGGCTGATCTCATAATCTTAAACGTTCCTCTAAAATCCTCCAAAACAGGCGAATTATACGAGGTACCAGAAGGCCTTAAAGCCCCGAACGAGAAGCTTTTCATCAATATCGTCGAAGATGATTTGGGGCCTGTAACAAAATTGGTACCCACTATAAAATACTTACGAGACAGCGGTTACCCCAAAAACACCAGAATAGTCTATTGCGATGACGACATCCTCTACCCTAGGCCCATGCTTGAATCGTTTTCTAAAACAGAAGAAGACTCTGTTTGGGCTGCGAGCGCTTTTCGTCTTTTAGACTCTGGAGTAAGCGGAGTAAGGAGTCACAACTCTGTCGCTGCTATTGCTGAAGGATATGGTGGAGTATGTGTTACTTTGGGTATGTTTGGTGATGATTTTTTCGATTATATAGATAAACTGATAAGCCATTCTGACGCGCTAAAGTATTCTGATGATCTTATCTTAAGTAACTATTTTGCAAAGCGCGGCATACCGGTCAAGGTAAACGCTAAAAGCTATAGTTTTGACATATTGTATTCCACTGTAGCAGACGCAAAAAAAGTAAAATTATTGTCGGAAGATATAGACTTCGACCCCAAATTAGCAGAAGAACTCCCCTTGTCATACGCTCTTTCTTACGGGGACAGAACCGCTTTGAGCATGATCTATGCGCCCAATACTTTTAAGAATCTTTTGTTTTGTATGGAAATATTGCGAAATGAGGACGAGTTGTTTCTTTACAGAGAGTATTCTGGGGCTAAAATAGTGTAAATAATTGATATGTTAGTAGATTGTTTTGTGTTCCATAATGAAATGAGTGCACTTGAAACGCGCCTAAAGGAGCTTTATAGTCACGTTGATAAGTTTGTTTTGGTGGAGGCTGACACTACATACGATGGCACTTCAAAAAACCTGAACTACGACGAAAACAAGGGCGACTTCAGCACGTGGAGCGACAAAATAGTTCACGTTTCAGGAACCCTTACCCACAACACGAACGCTGGCAGACTGAGTGTAGCTCAGGATTCTCATTATTCATTGATTAAAGACAAATTGGCAACTATGAGTCTCTCGTCTACAGACCAAATAATGATTTCCGACGCACCTGAGATACCAGACATGAGTAAGATCAGTGACTCTCATTTCACGCAAACTTCAACTTGCTCCCAATACTTTTACGAATACGACATAAATCACTTACTCCGCGACGACTGGGACGGCACAATTTTGACTAATTGGAGTAAAATCCAATCCGATGGTATTACGGCTCTTAGAATGGAGAAAGGAAGACTTTTCGGAGTAAAGTCTGGCTGGCGTCTATCTTCCTTCGAGGCCGCAGCTGATGTTTATTATGATTTTAGCCATAATTATGCGAGCTTCATTCGTCATATTTACAATGGAAGAGACAGAATAAAAACCTTAACTACGACGCTAGAAAAAGTTACAGAAAACATCACAGACGGAATACATTCAGGAACCGTCGATGAATCCAAGGCGTTGGAGGTTATCTCAAGCCATGCCGCAGGGTCTATTCCTCCCACTTTAGTCTCGTAACGTGAACGCCATACTGCAGTCTGTCTGTAATAACTACGAAGACATCATATCTATTACGAGCCCCGTAAACCAAAGATACTCTAAGAAGGTTGGCGCTGAGTACGTCCTTCACAAACAAAAATTCGAACACAATAGGTATCCGTCTTGGAATAAGATATATTCGACTATAAACCTGTTCGAAGAAGGGTATGACTATGTGTTTTTTTTAGATGGGGATGCGATGGTAGTTGACCATAGCAGAAACATATTTGATTTAGCTACCGACCCTAAAATTCTCTTCCATGTTTGCGCTGAAGAAATGCAGAAGCCGTTTAGCATTTGTATGGGGGCGTTTTTAATTAAAAGAGACCCTCTTATGCTTCGCTTTTTGAATGATATTTTGGAAACAGATTCAACGACAGGATTCGTTTCGTCGCCGTCGTCTTTTGTTTCTTTTTATGAAGAGGAGCACTTCTTTATGAACTGGGGATGGGAGCAATCAGCCGCAGTAGATATTTTGCGCAGAGACTCTGAGTTATATAAAGATGTCGTTAAAATATATACGAACTCATATTTCAATAACACTGGTAACTGGGTGTTTCATACTAAAATGAAACCATGTGAAGGTCCGGGAAAGCTCACAAGAGACGAGGCCAGAAAAAACTGGAAATGTCCAAGAACCAGTGATAAGGTCAAAATGCTTAACGAGAGAAAAAAGGAACTAACATTTTGATATTGTTTCTACCTGTTTAATTATAATAAATGAATTCTCTATTATTATCCGGTTTACCACCACTGTTTTAGAATAGTTTAATTCGGTATCTATTCTAATACCGTCTTCATTCTCTTGTGGGGTTATTAAATACTCGACATAGTCAAGCAACCCTCTAGGTTTCATAAAATAAAAATAGGCATCCTTCAAGTCTTGTTCGCATTCTATCAGAACATCTAAGCCCAAGTCGCACTTGCTTACCATAGTCACATACCTAAACGGTAAGTTTTCGCTTGGGGGTTCTGCCAGTTCAGACTTTATCAGCAAAGGCATAGCTAAAATTACACTTTCGAACAAAAAAAACCCCCACTCGCTAATTTTCTCAACTAACGATGGGGGTCGACTATGCTACTGCGATACTACTTCCCGCTCTTTACTCCTGCTGCTGAGATATCCAGCTTCTTTCCCTTGATTCCAAGGGATAGCTCTGGAGATTTAACTCCGAGCTTTAAGAAAGGAAGAGACAAGCTCGCTCCTTTTTCGGAAGAGGCTGAGGCTGCCACCGAAGTGCCAGCTGCCGCTCCCAATGTTAAACTCGGAATAGGAACAGTCAGCTTTTGTCCAAATAAAACCAGACTAGGCTTGCTTCCGAATTCTGCACCAAACCAGCCAGCGTTAGCTTGCCCTGTTGAACAAGCGAAGAAGGCTGCCGTCATCGCTATAATAACTAATTTCTTCATAATTAAGACTAACACCTAATGTGTCGCCAACTAATTTACACTCATGCTATATCTTTGCAAGTTTTTTCTTGCTTTTTTTAAAAGTGGGAAGTAGAATGTTTTTGTGGCTGAAATAATAGGTATATCTGGTTACGCTGGATGCGGGAAAGACTTGTTTTTTAACCTATTTAAAGAGGAGCTTTCTAAAAGAGGAGCTACAGCAGAAAGGGTAGCGATAGCTGACCCCTTAAAACTTGAAGTTAGAGATACGTTGTTACAACTCAAAGGTATAGATCCAATGAACTGCTCCAGAACCCAAAAAGACGAGATTAGAGACCTCTTGGTTTTTTATGGTTGTCAAAAAAGAAACGAGACGCATGGCAGATATTGGACAAATAAAGCCTCCAAGACAATCAAAGATTTATCAGATAAATTCGACTTTATATGCGTGACTGACGTAAGATTTAATAAATTTGTGAGAGATGAAGTTTCTTGGGTAAAGAGTGAATTAGGCGGTAAGTTGTTGGTCATCAAGCAGTTCCTTTTAAGCTACGATGATCCTTATAAAGTGAAGAAGACTCTTCAAACTGCTCCTAACAGCACAGAAGAATGGAACATGAAAAGGGTTGAAAAAGATTGTGACTTTATGTTAGAGTGGCCTTTCTCTGAGGATTCTAGCCACATTGAAGAAAATCTCAGGCCAGCAGTCAGGGAATTTGTAAATAGTCATTATGAAAATAGAAGTAAGTAGTATATTCTACGACGCCCTAGAGGCAAAGTACCGCGCAGAGATAGTTGAAGCTATCGCAACATTGGAAGTGTATTTTAAAGTTCCAGTAGGCATTGGTGAACACTCAGATCTATTAGCGGAGCATAACAAGTGGGTGGAGAAGCTAGCTCAAGCTGAACATAATTTAGCGGCTCTCCACGAGCATTTTCAACAGGTACAGCCAGTTGGAGGCAACGAACCAGATTCAAGTAAAAAAGGAGATTAATAAAATGGGTTTATTTAGTTTTTTCAGAAGAGTAAGAATGGGCAAATGCCTATCTTGTGAGCACGAAGCCCCAATAAGGGATTTCGGCAAAGAATATAGAGACGAATACGGCACGTCGGTCAAAAGAGGACCTTCGAGATGCACCGCTAAGACACGCGGCTCGGGAGCGAAAGGTTCAGGGGCGAAAGGTTCAGGGGCGAAGAGTTCAGAGGAAAAAGGCTCCAAGAGAAGCCCTAGAAAAAGCGTTAAAGGGTGGACTACCTCCAGCAAGGGTTCCTCTAAAGGCTCCAGCAAGGGTTCTTCTAAAGGCTCCAGCAAGGGTTCTTCTAAAGGCTCCAGCAAGGGTTCTTCTAAAGGCTCTAGTAGGTTTGAGCGAGTTGAGGACAAAGGCTCCAAAGGCTCTTCGAGAAGGAGAACAAACAAAAAAACAAAAACAACAAAAAGCCAGAAAGGCCCATCTTACGACAAAGGTGCATCTGCACCATCACGAAAAAGGACAGATAGCCGTCATAACCTTGGGTATGAAGAGGGAGCTCCCCCCTCTGACAGCCGTCATGATCGTGGATATGAAGAGGGAGCTCCCCCCTCAACCAGAAGCTATGTCGGAAGGACTGTCACAGAAGACGAATTGAAGGTTCTTAGGAAGGAGAAGGCTATCAGAGATGAGGAGACGCGCATCCTCAGAGAGAAACAGGCCGCAGAAGGTTATAGAGACAAAGGTGCACCTCCGCTATCAGGAGACAAGGGTTCAGACAGCCGTCATGATCTTGGATATGAAGAGGGAGCCCCGCCACCATCTGGAAACGGTTCAGACAGCCGTCATAATCTTGGATATGAAGAGGGAGCTCCTCCTAGCGGGACACCGCCGACAGGGGTTTAAGGGACATATTGTCCCTAGCAGATGCGTTTGCTTTACCAGCGTCTTGGGACACAATGTCTCAAGGCGCTTTTTTTATTAGTAAAAATGCATGTTTTTAGTTGGCATGACTTTTGCTAGACTATAAGAGTATGTTAAATACATTAGACAGATTAAATAATAGAGGGAGTAAGATTTATCAAAATCTTCTCGATGAGGTTCTTGACCCGTTTCTTAATGTCTCGGGCTCCAAGGTTTTCGGCTTCGAGGAAAAGGATGACGAATATCTCGTTAACTTAGAAATGGCAGGAGTAGAAAAAAAACAGTGCAAAGCTGAAGTTAAAGATGGACTCTTAAGAGTGTCCGCTAAGACAGATAGAAGAAGCTTCGATTATGCAGCTTCTATCCCTAGAGACGCTGCCGCAGCCTCAGCCAAGGCTACGATAAAAAATGGACTATTAACAATAGTGATACCCAAATCAGAAAACGCAAAAGGCCAATTAATTCAAATTAGTTAAGGTTTTTGGTCTTTTTCTTGACAGGCATAGCGCTTTTTGTGCTATGCCTTTTCTTTATATGGGTGTAAACTAAATTGACATGGAGCAGGAAGCTTTAGAACAAACGGCTCGAGGTTTTCTCGGGGAATATGGTTGGCTTTTGTTGGCCGGTGCAGCAGCAATAATCTTCAAGGATATAGTTTCTCAGTTTGCAGCTGGATTAACAATATGGTTTAGTAAAGACTACACTCCAGACGATATAGTTTTGATCGGAGGGAGAAAGGCTCGTATAGTTAGAGTGGGTTTGAAAAATACAACTTTTCATTTTCCAGACACTCACACCAAGAAAACAGTGTCAAATTCAGCCTTTACCCATCTCGATATAGAGAGGCAGATGAAAGACTGGGATGACGGAGGAAAAAAGTAAAAAACAAACAGCTTTAAACCTTTTGGATATGATAATTGAAAAAGCGTATTCTGAAGATTTAAATTTTAAAAAACAAATGGTTAAACAACACAAAGCGTCAAAGGCTGTAGGTGAAAGCTGGATGTGCTTTCATCTCAAAGTTTTGAGAGAGTTGTTAGGAGGAGAATAAAATTATGTGGATAACATTGATTATAAGTGTGAGCCTTAATTGCGCTTTGGGCTATTGGATCTTCACCCTTAAGAAGGGTGCCTTTGCAAAAGCGGCAGCAGAAATAAAAGAAGCTGCGGAAGCAGTTAAGGACATCACAGATGAAACAAAATGACGAGCCAAAAGCTGACCCAGTGAGGTTACTCGAAAAAGCCTTGGAAATCGCTGACAAGACCAAAATCTGTCAAGAGAGCGTTTTATGGCTTGAAAGACAAATAGATGCGGTTAGTGAAGATTTCGACGCGTTAAATGCTGGCGAGTATGATCATTTAGGTTTTTCAGAGAAAGAAGAATTCACCTTAAACCTTACTCGAAGGATGAGGACACTTTACAGCAAGAACAAATTAGAGCAGAAACTGCTTGACTCGCTAGAAAGTGAGATGTACTCTGTTGATTTGAAAATTACGGAGATAGACAGTGCCGAAAAAGAAGATTGAAGATAAGTTTTACGCGGTAGTTTCCAAAGATGGAAGCTTCTTGCATGGAGCCTTTCCTTTCACAGAGGAGGGCCTCATAAAAGCTGAAAAATACGCCAGCGAAGTAACCAAAGCAACAAAAGACAAGACTGAAGTAGTTCTTTCATGACATGAATATATCAGAGTTCGAGAGAAACAAACCCGTAAAGACTTACAGAGCGATAAAAAATACGACAAAAAAATATAAAAATGTCATTAAAAATATGGAGATGATGGACGACGACGACTGTACTAGGGTTGAAATGGCCAACGATTTCATAAAAGACTTGGAAAAAATAATGGAAGTTTTTCAATCTGGAGAGTGATGGCTAAAGCCACCCTAGTAACCTGCTTCTGCACAATACAGGTTACCAGTGCAAATGAATACGAAGCTCAGAACGAAGTAGACAAAATGGTAAAAAGGGAATATCCCCTGTCAGATAACGTCACGTTAATAGTAGACGAGATAATACACACGACCACAAATTGTTGTGGCGCAGAATACAAAAAAGAAAAAGATGGGAATGTTCGACGAGATAATAGTTCCGAGGTCCTACCTCAGAAACTTGTTAAATAAAGAGGACGAGAGACTCTTCAAAAAAGACCATGTTTTCCAGACTAAGGATCTGGACAACGTGATGGACCTCTACAAAGTCCACAGACGACAACTCTTTAGGCTCAATCGTTCTGAGATAGCCTTAAAGGAGGGCGTTCAGCACACCTCATTAGCAGACCAATGGGACAAGGTCAGAGACAATATAGACATAAATTTTCACGATCATCTCAAAGATCGCAAAGGTGACGAGTATTCAGTTGAGTTTGAATTCACTTTTAAAAACGGTAAGGTAGATAAGAAGAAACTCATCTCCCTAAACCTTGAAAAGACAAAAGCAGAAAGAGAGTTAATAGATGAGATGTGGGATATAGAGCAAGAGATTTTCGATGACTTCCGCAGTACATCTTTAAAATATAGGTTTTTCTCTTGGCTTGAGGGTCATCTTAATAAAATGACTAATTGGGCGAGAAAAAAACACCGCCTCCCTATCGAATTAAGAAAGATGGCGTATGAAAAGTCTGGAAGGTTAGAAAAAGACCCTAAATCTTTAAACATTTACATGGACGTATAAAGACTATGCCAATTAACGTAAACGATAAGGAACTAATAGAATTTTCTAATTTAGTTAATGAGTGTTGTGCCGTTATGGATCACGACTATGTAGCGGAATGGCTACAAAAGAAACACCCAGACCTTAATATGGAAAGGCCAATAGATAGGTTCAGATCTGGCGGCTCCAAGTCTGTCTATCGGCTTTTATATTTTATAGAAAAAGACGAAGCCGACCTATAATGTTGGTATGGCTGTAGATAGTCAATTCGATTTTAAAATAGTTAATGTAGTTCCCAATCTTGATGGCTCAGCCAGTTACGAATTTGAATATTCGGATGAATTTGCTGATTTCTTCAAAGAAACCACCGGAAAAGAAATAACTGAAGAAAGCTTTCAGGAGTTTATGACTAACGCTATAAAAGAAAACCTTGAAAAAAAAGGCGCTTCGAATGTCATTCCTATGTCGAAAGTCCTTGACAAGTAAGCAAGCGTTGACTACTCTATTTTCCGATGTCTATTGTTAAGTGCGTTTTTAAGATCAGATATAACGATTCCGACACCAACAGGGTTGACCGTTTGGTCAGTCTTTGTAAGGGGGATAGGAAATTTCTAAAAGAATACAGAGTCAGAGCCGATGGAAGAATATCTTCTATTGACATAAAATTTAAAAAGTCCGAAACTCTGATCAAGTACAACAGGGGTTGGATAAACTCAATGGTTTCCAGCGATGGAGTCTTCCTCCCTGACAGAGCTATTAATCAAATCAGAGAAGCTATCGCTAAAGCCGAAGTAGTACTTAGTAAAAAACGCAAAAGGAAAACAACTAATGAATAGTGGTTTAGATTGTCTCACGCCAGTAGGGAAAAAGTTCATCAAACACCAGATAGAGACTGGTTATTTGATAGAAAAGATTTGGGATGTAACTGTCAAACACACAGAAGATGACGCGGCAGAGTTTGATTGTTATATTTATTCCAATAAGGAGCTAGTGGGGGTTGGCGAAATAAAGACCCGCCCCCTTTTCAACAGGAAACTTAAAACGATTTGCACGTTAAAGAAACTAGAAGAGAAAGGAACTTACTTAATAGACGCAGCAAAGCTTGACGTTTTGCAGGAGCAAAGCCGAAAGAATAAAGTAACCTCTTATATCTTCGTCAACCTCCCCAACGACAAAAAGCTTTTAGTGTTTAAAATAACAAACAAAAAAGGAGAGTTCCTTTTCGAGTTCGAGAGAGACTGGCAAAAGACCAAATTCAGCAGCAACGACTATAAAGGAGACAAGAATGCGTTGTGCGCTTTTCTACCAATAGTAGGCAATAAGTATTTCAAAAGTTTCGATTATTAATTTTATTATGGAAAATATAACTCCAGTTCAGTTGGTGCTGGCGATTTCTTCGCTAGTGTGTCTTGTCTTAGTTATTAAAGATATGTTTACCGAGGGCAAAACAGGGCTAGGCATAGCTTGTATAGTTCTAACTTTTGTTTGCGGTATTGGAAGCATTATCGCTTTTGTTTGGGGCTGGATGAATACGGGGGGCAAAGTCATGGTTACTTGGACTATGATTTGGATAGCCAGCGTTTTAGCAGCAGTATCTGGCTTTTAAATTATTTGCCCCGATAGCTCAATTGGATAGAGCATCTGCCTTCTAAGCAGAGGGTTGCCGGTTCGAGCCCAGCTCGGGGTGCCATATATGATAAATGAAAGCTGTAGTAGTAGGATGTGGAATTTCTGGAGCGACTGCTGCTTTTTTATTAAAGAGCAGGGGCTATGACGTAGAGGTTTTCGAGACCCGCAAACACATAGCTGGCAACTGCTATGATGAGGTTGTTCATGGCGTTACTGTTCATAAATATGGCGCTCATGTTTTTCACACAAATAGGGAAGAGATTTGGAACTTCGTAAATAAGTTCGCGGAGTTTAACAACTTTTGTCCTAACGTTTGGGCGAACACCAGAGAGGGTCTAATTCCCATACCCTATAATGACCTAACAAGAGACATTATAGGAGACAAGACCCAAGAGGAAATAATAGATTTAATATTCAGAGAATACAGCGAAAAGATGTGGGGAGAGTCTTGGGAAAATCTTCCAGCAGAAATAACTTCAAGGATCGCAAAAATAAAAGACGGAACCGACAGGTGTTACCATAACGATCCTTATCATGGTGTTCCTATTGGCGGATTCGTTAAGATGTTCGAAAATATGCTCGAAGGAGTTAAGGTTCATCTTGGTTGTACTAGAACGGATTGGCAAATAGTTCGGAATAGAGACCTTCTTGTTTTTACCGGCTCTATAGATTCTTATTTTAGATATTGTTATGGCAGGCTGGACTATAGGTCTTTGATTTTTGAGTGGCATAAGGGCGAAAAACAAAAAGTTTTTCAAATAAACGAATGTAACAAAGACAAAACTTGGCTTAGGTCTATTGACCATTCTTTCTTCTACGGGAACGAAAATCTGAAACATGGTATAATACACAAAGAGTATTCTTGTACTTACGACCAAGTTTTTGGCTCCAACGAACCATTTTACCCTGTGAACTTTGGCGAGAACCCAGCAATGTACAAAAAATATAAGAAACTAGCGGACAATACGGAAAACGTAATATTCACAGGTAGGCTCGCTACCTACAAGTACGTTGATTTAGACACCGCCGTAAGCCAAACTATGGTGAATCTTAAAGATATATAAGTGTAAGTCTTTGATGCATGTGTTTATGTGATAAGTGTAAAAACAAATTTGAAGAAGTTTATTTATTTTGGATCAAAACAAAAGCAAAATATATTTTGGTTTGTGAAAAATGTAAGAAAAGTATTTCTCTAATGATCTCGACAGACATGGCCCAATTTTAGCCCCAGAATACTCTCTGGCAACATTTTTTTTGGATAAACCCGTTGGAGCGAGTTATTACTATAATGTATGAATAAGTTAATGAAAAAGCTAATTGCGATATCAATGATGTTCTGCGCTATTAATTTAGCGGCAGATGAGAACCAAGAGCTAAAGCTTCTTGGTAGGACTATCATTTACGAAGACGGAAGTTGGGTTAAACCTAATGAACCTAAATTTAAGCTAACCAAACCCAAAACTTGGTTTAAGAGAAACTATGTTCGACACTATATGCAGGGAACACAAGAAGTAACTTCGTCTATTATTCACTTTGAATGGAAGAAGTTTAAACATGCTGCCATCACAGGCGATAGAGTCCCAATGAAAGATGTCGTATCAGTTTTAAGACTAAAGGATACTTACAAGGCCATAAAGACACACCCAGAGGCCGCTCTAGTTCCTTTAAGTATGACTGTTGGAGCAGTAGCAGAGGGGGGTGAAGGAACCACAATGTTTACTGTTGGGGTTATAAAAAATATTGGCGAAATAACCCTTAAAACCCTAAAGTTCATAAGTAAACCTGTTGCAAAGATTATTCCCCTAAGACAAGAGGAAGAAGTTCGACAATAAGAGTCTCTTGGGAAAAATATGCTTTAGATTTGGCGAAAGCCGCTTCTTCTCGCAGCGAAGACCCTTATGTAAAAGTAGGGGCTTGTGTGCTTAGGTCTGATATGTCTGTTGTGGCGGTTGGGTATAATGGAGCTCCGTCAGGGGTAGAAATAGACTGGTCTGATAGAGACGAGCGACGTAAAAGAGTCATACATGCTGAATTAAACGCTTTAAGATATGTTAATCCTAA
>PCAG01000035.1 GCA_002730475.1 Spirochaetales bacterium
GTTTTTAATAAAAAAAAAGAATATGAAGGAGCATCACTTTATATCAATGACTCAAATGATGATACTCAATTTAATTATTTAATAGGGTTAAATAATGAAATTATAAAAGATCAAAATGCTTTAACCAAAAAAATTGATAACAAAATAATAAACGAGTTATTTTATTAAAATGAATGAAAACAGAATAGAAAAAAAATTTGTTCTTGGAAAATTTAAAGATGATTTTTTCAAAAAATTCTTACTAGTTAATGGCTTTACTAAACAATATCCAGATAGAACTATCAGTTCTATATATTTGGATACAGCTAATTATGATTTTGCTAAAGACAACATCAATGGAGTAAGTGAGAGAAAAAAAATTAGATTTAGATGGTATAATGATGATTTAGATAAAATTTACATTGAGGAAAAGAACAAAAGAAACTTTAATGTATGGAAAAATATAAAAAAGGTAGATTTTCAAATTAACAAAAAAAAAATAATAGAAAGTTTAAAAAATAATTTTCTTAATATAAAATTTAAAAATAATAATTTTAATTACAAATTTGTTCTTAAAACTAACTACAAAAGAAGTTATTGGCTTTCAAACAATAATAAAATAAGAGCAACAATTGATATTGATATTAATACAAGTCCCGCAAATAATTTATCAAAACCTATTTATCTAGGAGACACTATATTGGAATTTAAATTTCATCCAATTTATGAAACATACTTTAGAAATTTTTTTACGAATAAAATTAGTCATCTAAGAACTCAAAAATATTCTAAATATGTAAGATCATTTATAGAATTGGAAAATTCAGGATTAAATATTTAATTTATATGAAAGATTTAACATTAATTATTCCTGCAAAAAAAGAAAAGGAGTCGCTACCCAAAGTAATCGAAAGTTTAAAAAAATTTGATTGTAAAATACTAGTATCTTTACAGAATGATGACCATGAAACTATAAGTGCAATTAAAAATTATGATATAAAAATGCATATGCAGAATGGAAAGGGATATGGAAATTCTTTAATTGAGGGAATATATAATTGCGATACAACTTATTTTTGCATATTTAATGCCGATGGTTCAATGGAAGAAAATGATTTAATAAATTTATACAACTCAATAAAAAATAAAGATTTTGTATTTACATCTAGATATTTAAAAGGTGGTGGCAGCGAAGACGATACCATAGTAACATTCATTGGAAATCAAATTTTTAGTTTTTTAGGAAAAGTATTATTTTTTTTAAATATTTCAGATATCCTATACACTTATCTAATAGGTAGAACAGAATCATTTAATAAACTTGATATTAATTCATCTGATTTTAGATTTTGTGTTGAATTGCCTATAAAGATGCATATTTCAAATATGTCATATAGCTCCATACCGTCTTATGAAAAAAAAAGAATTGGAGGTAAAAAAAAGGTCAATGCCATACGGGATGGTTTTTTTATTTTGGGAGAAATGTTAAAGTTATTTTTTAGGTATAAAATTCTTCGAAAGAAATAGATACACCATTAAATAAATAAAAACATTTAAAAGTATCAATCCAATTAAAATTTTTGTATGATAGAAATATATTGTTGATAACAAGAACGTTGGGATATTAAAAATTAAAATTAATATAGAGGTAAAAGTGTTTATATATTTTTTATCTAATATTTTTTTGATAGAGAAATATCTGAAAATTAACTGATGTAAATGATGTCTATCGGCAATAGATATACTTGTATTTTTATATAGTCTTCTAATTTGTGAAAATAGATTTTCGAAAGCCGGATACCATAACAATGCGGCCACATAATAAGGTGAAATATTCATATTATCTGAATAAATTTTCAATAAAATAATTGCGACAACTGTTGAAATTAAATATGTTCCACCATCTCCCAAGTAAACAAATCCTAACAAATTAAATATAAAAAAGATTAATAAAGAACAAATCAATATTTTTATTAAATTTATTTCTTCATTAGCAATTTCGATGGATGGATTAAAATAGTATATGAGAAATAAAAGAGATGATAAAACTAGAATATAATATCCTGAAACTAAACCATTCAATCCGTCAATAAAATTACTTCCGTTTAATAAAATAGATAAACAGAAAACTGTAAAAATTATATTGAATAAATTTATTTCTAATAAATTGTCAAAAAAATTTATGCTTATAGATCTAATTATTAAATTTTCTGAATACGCTAAAAAAAATAGAATTATTAATTGTAAAAATAATCTTAATTTTGGATTTGTTAAATAGTTTCTGTCTGACAATATACCTAAAAAGAATATTAGCGTTGAAAAAATTTTTACATAGAAAAATTTCTCTGGTAAGAAAAGTAAAATTGCTAATATTAAATAAATACCACCAATGACTAATGGATTTTTATTTTCTTTACCAATTTTTTTATGGTCAGAATAATTAGCTTGATCAATAAAAAAATTGTACTTTTTAAATATAACAAAAATCAATAAAAAAAGAAAAATTAAGCTTAAAAAACTACTTAAGTTCACTAAATCTACTGTTTATAATTTTTTTCAGTCCTATCTTTAAAGGAACTTTTGATTTCCATCCTAATCTCTTTATTTTGCTTGAATTAAGATTCTTTTTAAAAGTTCCATCTGGGAATTTACTATCGAAGTATATTTTTCCTTTGTATCCTATAAGTTCAGATAAAAGGTTGGCCAATTTTCTTATTGTAATACTTTCTCCGCTGCCAATATTTAAAATCGGTAGTTCTTTTTTAAATTCTCTTTTGAGGGTTTTTTTTGATAATTTTAATAAATTTAAAATTGCCTGTGCTAAATCTTCTGAATAAATAAATTCCCTTATAGGTTTTCCGGTACCTAATAATGTTATCATTTTTTTATTTAATTTTTTTGCTTTTATAAATTTTGTGATCATTGCAGGAATTACATGTCCACTGAAACTATCAAAATTATCATTTATTCCATATAGATTTGTGGGCATCAAACAAACTATGTCTAATTTTTGATCTTCATACAATGATTCGCATAATTTTATTCCAGCAATCTTTGCTATTGCGTAACACTGATTTGTTTTTTCTAGTTTTCCAGTTAATAAACTATTTTCCAAAATAGGACTTTTAGCTAATTTAGGATATATGCATGAAGTCCCTAAAAAAATAGTTCTCTTTATTTTTTTACTAATAGCTAATTTTAATAATGAATTCTGTATCTCAATGTTTTCAAAAAAAAAATCTTTTTGATAAGTACTATTAGCCATAATTCCTCCTGCTCTTGCAGCAGCCATAACCATATAACCCACTTTTTTATTTTTAAAAAATTTTTTTACTTTATCGTAATTTCTTAAATCTAATTTTTTTTTATCAACAGTTAATATTTTTGAATAACCATTAGATTTCAAAATTTTGATTACAGAACTCCCTGCTAAACCTTTATGTCCAGCTACAAAAATTGTATCTTTTTTTTTCATTAAATCTGATTTTTCTTAGCAAGTTCTATATCAGAGTCAATCATATCCTTTACTAGATCACTTAAATTATTCTTAAGTTTGTAATTCAATTCTTTAAAAGCTTTTCTTGCATCTCCTTTTAAATAATCTATTTCTAAAGGTCGATAATATTTTTTATCTACTTTAATTAAAAGTTCTTTTTTTCTTCCTTTAAATAAATAAGCTTTCTCATTTTGGCCTTTTCCTTCCCACTTAATTTTTAAACCCAAATATTTACAGCATAAATTAATAAAATCTCTTACACTTGTTGCTTTTCCAGTGGCAATTACATAATCATCTGGTTTTTTTCTTTGTAATATTTTCCATTGCATCTCAACATAATCTTTTGCATGTCCCCAATCTCTTTTTGCTCTCAGATTTCCGATGTACAAAACATTCTTGGAACCTAGTATTTTTTTGGCAAAAAACATCGTTATTTTTCTTGTTACAAAAGTCTCTCCTCGTCTTGGACTTTCGTGATTAAATAATATTCCATTGCAAGCAAAAAAACCATAAGCTTCTCGATAAACTTTTGTTATCCAGTATGAATAAAGTTTTGCAACTCCATACGGAGACTTTGGTACCATAATAGAATTTTCATTAAACGAATTAATTTTACCAAAACTTTCTCCAAACAATTCGGAGGTACTCGCTTGATAAAATTTGGTTTTGTTTAAGTTTAAAAATCTCATTGCTTCTAAAATTCTTAAAGTTCCTAATCCATTTACTTCTGATGTATACTCTGGTATTTCAAATGAGTGCCCGACATGACTTTGGGCTCCTAAATTGTATATTTCTGTTGGCTTAACTTTGCTAATTATATTAAATAAACTATTCGAGTCCGCCAGGTCACCATAATGTAGAAAAAAATTAGAACTTACATGAATATCTTTATATATATGATCTATTCTACTAGTATTGAAACTTGATGACTTTCTTTTAATGCCATGAACTTTATATCCCTTTTTCAAAAGAAGCTCCGCTAAGTAAGAACCATCTTGACCAGTAACACCTGTTATTAAAGCTATTTTTTTCAACTTAAGTTATTTTTTTTAATTTGTTATAAGAGAGTACTAATACACAATAAATAGAAAATATTAAATTATAATTTTCCAAATAATAATATATTTTAAATGCATTACTTAATTTATTTAATAAATTAGAAGAGAGGGAATTCTTAGTTTTTCTCCATAAAACTAGGCTTTTCTTTATATGGCTAAGTTTGTATCCCATTCTAGATAATTTAAGCCATAAAGCATAGTCTTCCTGTGAAGTTAAGTTGGAAAATTTCATATTTTTTAAAATTTTTTTGCTAAACATAACTGTACTAAGTCCAATACAATTTGATTTGATTAGTTCATGATATTGTGGGTCGAAATGAGCTTTTCTTTGTCCAATAATTTTATTATCCTCATCAATATGCTTGTATGATGTGAAAGAGAAAGTTAAATCTTTTTTAATCATTAATTTTAACTGATAAATTAATTTGTTTTTATTCCATAAATCATCGGCATCTACTAAAGCAATATATTTTCCCCTACAAAATTTCAAAGCTTTATTTCTTGACTTCGCAACACCAATATTAATATTATTTAATATAATTTTACATTTATTAAAATTTTTTAATAAACCTCTAACAAATTCTAAATCATTTTTATCCTTATCATCATAAACAAAAATTAGTTCGTAATTTCTATAACTTTGATTATAAATTGAGTCCAATGTTTGCTTTAAAAAATTTTTTTTTTGATAATATGTAATAATTACCGATACAAGTGGAAGTTTATTATTATTTTTCATCTAAAAGAATAAAATATATAATTGTTTTTATTAAAAACTTTTAAGTTATCTGCTGCTCTTACACAAGTTGATGGAATATCCCAACATTTGCCATTAGTTTTATACAATTTATGCCCATCAACTATTATTTCTTCATACTCAACTTTCTCAACCCAATAAAAAGGAAAATTGCGAAAATTGTGATGTTTATCACCTTGAATATTGATTTCATTATAAATTCTCATTGTATTTTTGACATAAAATATTGCTAAACTAATTAAAAAAATAATTGAGATTTTTTTAATTATTTTTTTATTTGAAAAGTCAAAATTTTTATAAATAAGAAAAATAATTGGAAAAATAAAAAGGAGATAAATTATTATATAGCCCGCGTATCTCAATGTTGGAAAGTTAAAAAACCATAAAAAGAATACTAAAAACGTTATTAAATAGAATAAATTAAATTTAGAATTTGTAGTAAAATTATTATATTTATTTATAAAAATTTCTTTACGAAAAAATGAAGAAAAAATCAAAAGAATTAAAAAAATTACTAAAAAATAATCTGATACTTTATTAAAAAAATAGTACTCAATCCAATTATTTAACCAATTTAAAGAACTAATATATATCTCATGATCCTGTATATCTAAATTTGGTCCTTTGCCTGCTTTAGACCAGACTTCGTAATGAAGATTTAAATGATTTACTATATCTGACGAAAGTGACCACTTAAAAGTTTCACTAAAACAAGTTACTTCAACTGGATATAAAATACATCCTGTAGAAGTAAAATTAAAAAAGAATAAATAAATTAAAGGAAACAAAGCAATTATAATGTATTCTAATTTAAAAATGTTTTTTAGAAGGGTTTTTTTGTTTTTTATTAAAAAAAATGCAAAAATTATAAAAAGTGAATAAATTGATAAAATAAATTTCGTAGATATAGCAAAGATTATCAAGATAAGTGAAATTTTAAAATAAGTGAATTTACTATGAGTTTTTAATTTATAATTAAATATTATTTCAATAATAAAGAATAAAAAAATTGATACTAGTATTTGTCCGGCAATATCTGAGCCATATTCTGCAATCCGGCTGAATTTTGTAAGAAATAAGATTAAAAAAAATATAAGTAAAAGTTGAGATAAGCTGCTGTTTTTGTCAGATTTGAAATAAATCTCTATTAAAATAAATAATATAAAAAATACTAAGAATGCATAATTTGTTAAATTAAATAAATAATGCTCAAATTCTGGAAAGTAGTGTAACGATTGAAGCAAAAATAAAGAGCTTATGTGTTTAAAACCATGATTTAAATTACCCAGCCCGAATTGAAGTTTTTGTTGAGCAAATTGGAGGGAATTTGGTAGGTGATAATAAGGAAAATCCTCATTAGTTTTTGAAATCAATAAACATAAAAACAATAATGAATAAACAAATACAAAAACTATCAAGTCTTTTTTTATTTTGTAGATCTTATTGGTCGAAAAATAAATAAATATGAAAAATCCGATAGTAAATAGAGTGATATTATGAATAAAATTATGAGGATAAAAAATATGGGTAAAACTTGAAATTATAGATAAAATAAAAAGACCAAAAATTCCACATAATCCTAGATTAAAATTTGAATTATTTGAATTTATGAGTTTGAGACCGATTAAACCAAATCCTAAAGTAGAAAAGCAAATTAAAAGTGAAATTATAAAAAATAAAAATAGCATTAATTTCTTAGGATAAGATTTTTGTTAAATAATTAAAGTGATTAAAAATAGTAAATTTTTTTACATTTTTAAAGTTATTAAATTTTAAAACATCAAATTCTTTTTGTTTTATTATTAAATCTAATTTTTCATGAAAACTCTGAACATTATTTTTTTTAAAAACTATTCCATTATAATTATCTTTAACCAATTCTTTAGGACCCGGCTCAGAGTCATTTGACAGAACAAGTGTTCTACAAAATGCAGCTTCAATCAATACAAAACCAGGATCTTCCCATAGTGAAGTTAATATAAATGCTTTAGCATTCTTAAAATAAGGAAAAATATTATCTATATGATTTAATAAAATAATATTTTTTTCTAAATTATTAGAAACTATATAATTCATTATTGATTTTTTTTCTTCACCCTCTCCTGCAATCATTAGTTTAATATTATTATTTTCTTCAATTTTTTTTTTAAATGCCTTGCAAAGAAAAAGAAAATTTTTCTGTTTTGTCAATCTTCCTACTGCTAAAAAATAATCCTTAAATTCTAAATTTAGTTGTTTTTTTTTAATATTTATTTCTTTAATATTTATAACTGGATCATACAAAATATGAATTTTTTCATCAGAAATAATATTTAACTTTTTTATATAATTGTATGTATTTATTGTTGGGCAAGTAACTTTATATATCTTCTTAAAAGCAAGCTTCCATAAAAATTTTCTAAAAAAATTTAAATTTGGTAGTCCAGAAATTCTTAAAATAAACTTTGTTTTAAAATTAAATAATAACAGCAATAATAAAGGTAAGGATGTTATTAGATGAATAATTAAATAATCAGGACTCTTTTTTTTAATTAAATTTTTTAAAGGAAAAAAAGACATAATAAATATAATAAAAAAGGAGAATCTGCTTTTAAACTTTCCATGCTTTGGAAAGCAATTAATTAAAGATTTATTAAAACAGTATATTAATTTTATTTTTTTCTCTAAAATTATGCTCTTGTATCTTTCAAATTCTCCAAAAAAATTAATAATACAACATTCAAATTCTTTGTTATACTTGCTCATTGCATAGGCTGAGTTTATTACCGCCTTATTCGTAGCAATATTAACCAATGATGGTGACCAATAAAATATTTTTTTCTTATTACTTTCCAATTTTATTTAAATTTGTTGAATTACTTATAAGCAGTTATATTATAATTTTTCTTTAAATTTAAATATTTATTATATCTATGGATGACTATATAGAGAAAATTGAACTTAATTTGTTTGAATTAATCAAGGATATAAAAAATCCATCTATTCTTGAATTTGGCGTTCAAAACGGAGAGTCAACAACAAGATTTCTTGATTTATGTAATAAAAATAATGGTTACTTGTATTCAGTCGATATTGATGACTGCTCAAAAGTTTCTGATGATAAGAGATGGAAATTTATAAAAACTCGTGATGATAATTTTGATATTGTTAAATCTCAAATTCCTAAAGAACTTGATGTAATATTTATAGATTCTTTACATGAGGCTAATCATGTTGAAAAAATTTTTTATAATTATTATGATCACTTAAAAATTGGAGGTTACATATTTGTTGATGACATATCTCATTTACCTTACTTAAATAATAAAAAATCAAGTTTTTATTGTGAAATTAATAATCGCGAAACATTTAATGAATTATTAAAAATATATTACTTCAACCAAAACCGTTTTGATTTAAACTTTTCTTTTAAATCTTCGGGTTTAGCTATTATTCATAAAACTTCAACTGAGCCATTGCAAATTACTAGAAAAGTCATATCAAGAGAATTTTCTCCTAAAAATTTTTTAAGAAAATTATGGAAGAATTTAAAAAAGAATTAATTGTTTTTATACCTTCTATTGAAGATGGTGGTGTAGAGAAAAATTTATATTTAATCTTAAATCACTTAAGCTTAGAGTTAAAGAAAATTAAGCTTATTACTTTTGACGATAAAGAAAAAAAAAGATTTAGATCTAATATTCAGCTAATAAATCCATTCTTAAATTTTCCATTTATAAAAACAAGATATCCTAAGTATTTTTTTTGTTTATTATCACTATTAAGAATAATAATTTTTAATAAAAATTTTACTGTTCTATCTTTTCAAGCAAATATTTTTGTAATTATTTTATCTAAAATATTTAATATTAAAGTCCTGTCTAGATCTAATTCATCATCTGTAGGTTGGTCAAAAAATTTTTTTAAACAACTCATTTTTTCATATTATTTTAAAAGAGCAGATGAGGTTATTGTTAATAGTTTTGAATTCAAAAAAGAAATGGATAAAAAGTATAAAATTAATACAAAATGTATTTTAAATCCTTTTAATTTTGATGAAATCAAAAAAAAATCAAAAAAAAAAACTGGAAGAATATTTAAAAAAAAGTCAATTAAATTAATATCTATTGGTAGATTGACAGATCAAAAAGATTTTTTAACATTACTTAAAGCTATAAACATTTTAAAAAAAAAAAATATAGAATTGGTGATTATAGGCAAAGGGGAAAATAGAAAACAATTAGAAGAATACATTCAATATAATAATCTAAAAAATAATGTTAAGATTTTAGGATATAAGAAAAATCCTTTTCCATATATAAAACAAGCAGATATTTTTGTATTAACATCTAAATTTGAAGGTTCGCCAAATGTCTTGGTTGAAGCTCTTTTTTTAAAAAAACATGTAATTTCAACTGATTGCCCGACTGGTCCAAAGGAGATTCTTGGTGATGGAAAATATGGTGATTTAGTAAAATTAGAAGACTATAAATCTATAACTGAAAAAATTTTACTTTACAGTAAGAAAAAATCAAAAAAAAATTTACAAAAAAGTCTTAATAGATACGATCATAAAAAAAATTGTAAAGAATATTCAAAATTAATTAACAAATACTTATAAAGTATAATAATTTATTTTATGAAAAAAAAAATACTCATATTTGGAATTACTGGGCAAGATGGATCTCATTTAGCAAAGTTATATGTAAAAAAAAAATGTATAGTACATGGAATTTCAAGAAAAAAACGAGGAAGCTTTAAGAATTTAATAAAACTTAATATTCTTAACAAAGTTAAAATTTATAAAATTGATAAAGATTTTTCAATACTAAAAAATATTTTAAAATTTAATTACGATTATATATATTTTTTAGGCGGGCAAAGTAGCGTAATAAAATCATATGTTGATTTTGAACATGAAACATTCGACTCGGTCATAAATCCTCTAAGAATTATTCTTGAGTTTATAAGGAATCAAAAAAAAAAATCAAAATTTATGTTTAGTGCATCTAGTGAAATTTTTGGTTCTAACTATAAAAATAAACTAAAAATTAGTACTACAAAAAAACCTTTAAGTCCTTACGGACTATCAAAATTGATTGGTTTTGAAATTGTCAAATCTTATCGAGAAATGTTTAATTTACCTTTTTTTTCAATTATTTTCTTTAATCATGAGTCAAGCTTAAGGGGAGATGACTATGTAATAAAAAAAATTTCAAACTATTTAAAAGACAAAAAATTTAAAAAAAATCAAAAACTTAAACTTGGTAATATAAATGTAATAAGGGATTGGGGTTGGGCTCCAGAATATATGGAAATACTTTCAAAAATTATGAGTAGAAGAAATATTGATGATTATATTATAGCGACCGGTAAAAGTGTGTCGTTGAAAAAAATAATAAAAATATTTTTCAAAAAATATAACTTAAATTATAAAAAATTTATTATAATTAAAAAAAACTATATAAGAAAATTTGAAGTTAAAGAAAACTATGCTGATATTAGAAAATTAAAAAAAGAGTTAAATCTAAAACCAACAAATACATATAAACATCTAATAAATCTAATTTAATGAATTTTTATTTAAAAAAATTGATATGAAAATTTTAATCACAGGAGTTGCGGGTTTTATAGGTTCCAATTTAGCAAATCATTTATTGACCAAAAATCACCAGGTTATTGGTTTAGACAATTTTGATAACTATTATTCGATTGCATATAAAAAAAAAAGAGTAAAAAATTTAAAAAAATTTAAAAAATTCAAATTTGTATTTATAAATTTAAAAGATAGAAAAAAAGTTTTTAAAGTATTTAGTAAGTATAAAATTCAACTAGTCATTAATTTGGCTGCTCAAGCTGGTGTAAGAAACTCATTTCTTGATCCAAAAAAGTATATTGATTGTAACATTTCAAGTTTTTTAAATATTATTTTTGCGTCAAAAAAATACAATGTAAAAAAAATAATCTATGCATCTTCCAGTTCTGTTTATGGTGATGCAAAAAAATTTCCATTAAATGAAAAAATTAATTTTAAGCAAAAAAACATATATGCTGTTACAAAAAAATTAAATGAGCAAATTGCTGAAACGTACAGTATAATCTCAAAAATAAATTTTATAGGCTTAAGATTTTTTACAATTTATGGGATATGGGGTAGACCAGATATGTTAATTTTAAAA
>PCAG01000036.1 GCA_002730475.1 Spirochaetales bacterium
AATGATTATCAGACTTTTTTTCATAATTTGTAGGTTAAGAGTAATAAATATTTTAGCTAACGTTCGCGTATATCTGATGTTTGCTTCCACTCCATTTTATCAATTTAATTCATGGAAGCAAATATGGGTCGAGCGAGGGCATGAGCGAGCCAGATATACTGTGTTATGTGAAATTTCTAAAAAATTATACAGCAAAAACGATGTTTTCATCTAGGATGTCGTCTGAAAGTAAACAATCTGGAAAGGCAGTTATTGTGTAAAATGGTAGTTGCTTTGTTTCAACAATTTCAACATGAATTGATTTTGTGGAAGATAATTTTATGTCAGAAATTGTATTTACAATAACTGCGTTTTCTCCAGCACATTTACTTCGCAAAACAGACTTGATTCGACCTTTGTCTCTTTCGGGAATACTATCTCTGTTTAAACAATTCATTTCGCCAACAGAAAATTGGTGATCAAATGTAAATGTGGCAGTTTTGTATTCAATATTATCAATCCAATAGATTTTATTATCCGTGAGTAATTTTCGAAATCTATTCTTGATTATTTCTAGCAGTTTTTTCGGAGATTCAATACCAATAATATTTTTTTCAAATTTAGTACCAATCGTTTTTAGAGCATTTTTAACATCGATCTGCGAAATTTTCGATGAAGCAAACTTCTTTTGACTGTAATCATAATACCAATATGGTTGTCCGATAAGAGTTTTTTATAGGAATCGTCTACATATTGAAAATGTCTGAGAATATGGAATTCATTTGTTGGATTGATAATGAATTTTTTCAGATTGTTCATAATTAGTTTTTTGAGCCAGAATAATTTTTTAGAAATTTCACCTAACATCGGGGATAAAAGAAGTCGCGAAGCGATTTGGGAAATTTCAGCAAGAAATTTCCTTTTATCCCTTGTTATGTGGTTTTTCTGCAAGAAAAACTGCTGGAGAAAATCTTTGATTTTCGTAAGCACAGTATGACGCAGGGCTGGGCATCTATCTTAATTTACAAACAAAATATAATCGTTCAGAATTCTTTGATGGGCTTTTTCTTTTAGGATCAAAGATAAGTAAAACTTTGAAATATTGTTCTATAGCATTAATTATTTTATCCTTTTCAAAAGTAACTTCAACGACTTTTTCTTCAAAAAGTTTGTAATTATTATCTTTTTGGTTTTCAAAAATTCTGGTATGAAATTTTAATTTATCTTTTCCTATTTTTGATGTTTTATCAACAATTAAATCTTTTCCTAATTGTTGTATAAAATCGTTTGAGGTATTTCCCAACTTATCAAACTTTGCCAATGTATTAATATCAAAAATAAACAACCCATTCTCATTCAAGTGTTTTGAAGAATTTTTGAAAACTTTAGTCCACTCTGCAAATTTAAGCAGATGATTGATTGAATCATAAATACAAAGAATTATATCAAACTTTTTGTTTAATGAAAAAGAAGTCATATCTTGGTGATAGAAATTGCCTTTTTTGATTTTCTTTTTTGCAATACTTAACATTTCTTTTGATAAATCTAATCCTGAAATAGCATATTGTTTTTCCATTAATTTAAGTATTGCACCTGTTCCACAGGCAATTTCTAGAACTGAAGTTGCTTTAGGATTAGATTTTTTAATCCATCCATTAATTAATGCGACCTTGTCTTTTGGTTCGCCCATCAAAGAATCATAATATTTTGCAAATTTTGAGTAACTTTCTACCATAATAAGATTATATTTTGTTTAATATATAAATTTTGCCCTGCCCGAGTAATATTGCACCTAACATCAGGGATAAGGAAAGTTAATTTCTCCCGTGAGCGAAGCGAACTGGCTGAGAAATTAATTTGGGTGTAGTGAGGTGCAACCGAACGAAACTCTTTAATCGCTGTTAGTTTCTTTTTACAAAGTAAAAATTAATTTTTAGTGCAACGATGCCGAAGGCAAAAAATCAAAGTTTTTGAGAATGCCGTTTTTAATATTCAGAAATAATATTTTTTGGGTGGGCTATGTATTAGAGAGACGCGCGCTTTTTTTGTTTCTTTTTTTTCTAAAAAAAGAAAATGGGGATTTCCGTCTTTTTGCCTTCTTTTTAGAAAAAAGAAGAAATTGCATTTTCGTGATGGACCTGCCGGGAATTGAACCCAGATCTCATCGTTGCAAACGATGTATTCTACCATTGGACTACAGGCCCACAATAAATCTTAGAAAGAAAGATTTAAATGTCTTTCTGAATTATTTTAGATATGGCAAAAACTCCCGTAGATATATACTATTTTAATAATCCGGAGATATACGAGGATGTTCAGAAAAGCAAAGAGAGATATATAGAAGAGACAAAATTTCTATTATCCATCTTTAAAAAATATAAAGTTAAAAGAGTCCTTGATGTTGGATGTGGAACTGGATTACATTTGCATCTATTATCTAAAAAGGAGATATCGTGCGAAGGTATTGACCTAAATAAAAAGATGATTGCTTTTGCAAAATCAAGATATCCTAAAATAAATTTTAATGTTGCTAATATGCAAAATCTAAAAAGAGAGGGGTTTGAGGGAATCTTTTCATTGTGTACCACTTTTGCATATAACACCACAAATAAAGATATATTAAAAACAATAAATTCCTTTAGAAATGCACTAAAAAATAAGGGAATAGTTATAGTTGAAACTTTTAATCCAATTGTATTTATAAAATCTAAACAATTTAAACTAAAAAGAAAAGTTAATGAGCCATATAACAAGTTCGGACTTTATTGTGAAGTGAATCATGAAATAGATGAACAATTACAAATTATGATTGAAACTAGGAATATTTTTTCCAATAAAACAAAAAAAATTATTAGGAAAGATGTTTTAAAATATCGCTTATTTTTTCCACAAGAAATAAAATATTTTTTCGAAAGCAACGGATTTAAAGTATTAAAACAAATTAATTCATACACCTCAAACAAAAGAGATAATTATAGGTTAATTACAGTTGCTCAGAAAATATAAAACTATTGCAAAATTGCCTTTATTCTTCTAACTCCTGCGGACGAACTTTCTTCTTTTTTAATTTTAAAAACTCCTAACTCTTTTGTGTTTTTAACATGCGGACCCGTGCAAATTTCTTTTGAAATTTCTCCAATTGTGTAGACTGAAACTTTTTCTCCATACTTTGTTTCAAATGATCCTTCTGCTCCTTGTTTTTTTGCATCCTCTAAGGATAATTCTTCGCGTTTGATTAAAATTTCTTTTTTTATGTTTAAATTAACTTCGTGCTCAATTTGTTTCACCTCTTCTTTGGTTAATTTTCTTGGAAAATTAAAATCTAGCCTTAACCTTTCAGAAGTGATATTTGAACCTTTTTGGTAAATTGAGTTATCTCCTAAAATTTTTTTTAATGCTGCTAAAATTAAATGAGTTGCGGTGTGTAACCTTGTTGTTGCTTCTGAATTATCTTGTAAACCTGATTTAAACTTTCCTGCTGAAGCCGTTCTTGAAAGTTCTTGATGCTTTTTTAATTCTTCTTGAAATCCCTCTTCGTCAATTATAATAGATTTCTCCTGAGCAAGTTCCTTTGTTATTTCAATTGGGAAACCATAAGATTGAAAAAGCAAAAATGCATCTTTTCTGGATATTTTTTTTGAATTGTTAATAATTTTTTTAAAGGCTCTCAGTCCATTTTCCAGTGTGAGATTGAACCTTTCTTCTTCTTCCCTTAGTTCCTTAAGAATCTCATTTTTATTTTTTTGTAAATGATCGTAATCATCATAAATCTCAAAAATAGGTTCTGCAATTAGGGGAGTAAATCCTTCAAGATTAAGCATTTTTCCGTAACGTATCGCTCTACGAATTAATCTTCGTAAAATATATCCTTGTTCAGTATTGCTTGGAACAATGCCATCTGCAATTATAAATGTGGCGGCCTTAATATGGTCTGAAATTATCCTCATTTCTTTCTTATTTTCTTTGTATTTTTTTCCAGATAATTTTTCAATTTGTTTTATTATAGGTTTCCATATTTCTGTAAGATAATTATCGTTAAATCCTTGGAGAGTGGCGACTGTTCTTTCAACACCCCCTCCAAAATCAATATTTTTTTGTTTTGCGAGATTATAGTCTCCGCTAGAATCTTTGATAAATTCCATTAAAACATCATTTCCTAATTCAACCCAATTTTCTTCATCATTTGGATCAAAAGATTCTGGAACAGGATCGCCCGATTTCCAATAAAAAATTTCAGTGTTTGGACCACATGGGCCTGTTTGTCCTGCAGGACCCCACCAATTTTCCTCTAGAAGAGCAATTCTCTTTTCCGGAATCCCTCTTTTTTTCCAAATCTCAATTGCCTCATTATCCCTTTGGGAATTTTCATTACCTTTAAAGCAGGTTACTGCCAATTTTTCCAAAGGAATTTTTAAGATCTTTGTAAAAAATTCAAAAGTTAATTCTACGGCTTCGCTTTTCCAATAATCTCCAAGTGACCAGTTGCCAAACATTTCAAAAAAAGTATGGTGATATGAGTCCCCTACATCATCTATATCAACAGTCCTTATACATCTTTGAATATTCACTAATCGTCTTCCAAGAGGATGCTGTTCTCCTAATAAATAAGGCACTATTGGTTGCATTCCAGCAATAATAAATAAAACTGTTGGGTCGTTTTCAGGGATTAAACTATAATTTGGAATTTCTTTGTGATTTTTTGATTTAAAATAGCCTATATAGTTTTTTATAAATTCTTTTCTTCTCATTTTTTAAACTCCACTTTTTTTAATTTTTGTTTTATATCTAACCACGGGGCCAAAATAATAAACTTCTTTTTATTTCTAATATCAATATACAAGTTACTTGCAATGTGTGCAAAATCTCCTTTTTCAAGTTGGTTCATGTAAATTGGATCATGACATTCTATTGATACTTTCTTCCCATCTTCCATAATTCCTTCAAGAATTGCTGGCCAATATTTCCCTAGGGAAGCATCAACAATCTTAATTTGACCTTCTTCATATCCAATTCTTCTTAATTTTCTTCCCTTAATCTTTTCTTTTACGATGGAATTTTCTAAAATTGGTTGTAGCCAAAATCTTCTCCCATTAAATAATCCACAAGTTCTCTTTTTTTCTTGTTCAACTAATTGACTCATTGTTTCAAAAGATCTATTCTTATATCTTCTTGAAAGGATTAATTCTTCATCATCTTCATCATATAAATGTATTCGCTTATCCTTCTTCAATAAATTAAAATTATTAATAAGTTGGTCACCCTTAGATTTTCCGTAAAGTACTAAGTCTATGTCCGAACTATCCCTGAAGCACCCAATCATTATACTTCCTTCTATTCCAATATCAGAAATATTAAACTTAAAAATATCGATAACTAATTTTAGATACTCTTTTGCATCAAGAAGAATTTTAGAATCAAAATTATGATTTAAAATATTCTTTGCTATTTCTTTTGGTTTTAATACCTTCTTTATCTTAGATTTTGGAAAAACAATCATTTCTTCTCCAAGTTCTTCAACAAATTGAATATATTGAGGATGAGATTTTTTTATCTTTTCTATTGAATCTGAAAAAGTAGGAAAGTTGTCAGAATATGGTTTTCCCAAAATATATCTACAACCTAAATAAGATTTTTTTAATGGAAAATATTTTGGAATACCTATTACTCCTCCGTCTTTTTCAGAAAAGGCAGTCACGGTATGGACTACAATTCCATCATTGGTTACAAAATAATCTGGGAATTCAATTTTTTCTTTCATTTTTCATTATCTTCTCATATTCTTCAGGAAACATATAAAATATTTCCCTATTTACACGATTTATATTTGCAGAGTGAATAGAATTTTTAAGTATATCTATCCCATATTTATTTCTTAAAGTGCCTTTTTTGGCAAATTTTGGGTTTGTTATTCCGACCAAATTATTTAATTTATCCACGGCATTTTTTTCTTTAACTATAAAAAAGAGGGATTTTTTCCCGAGCAACGCATTACATAATAGATTAAAATGAGGAGATGATTTGCTTTCAAAATATAATTTATTAATAATTTTTTTGGTTATCTTTATTTCTTTTAATTTGATTACTTCCATTTTGTTTTTTAATTCACCTAAGACGGTTTCCCTATCTTTTTTTCTGTTCATTATATCTGGCTTTAAAAATCCAAATGAAAATATCCCCTTACTCAGGGGTTTTCTGTAAACCCTCCTCTCTCTCTTGAAATAAATAGACAATTCTTTATCGTCTTTATTATCCTGATTAAAAAATAGGAGTATTCCCAAGGGTTTTAATGAATTATATATTTCTAAAAATAAAGTTTTTTTCTTATCTATCTTCAATTCAGCTTCTTCAAAATTCAGTATGCACGCATCAAATCTTTCAAAAAAATTTTGATCTTCAACAAATTTGGTATCAAAAAAATATTCTACATTTATTTTTCTAGGAATCTCTTGTAAAATCTCTTTATTTCCAATTACCAAAGCATCTTTAACTTTATTTTTAAAAATTTCCGAAATCATTTGAAATAACCTGATTTTGTATCAGAAAATCCTTTATATTTTTTCCAAGGGGCAGCATATTTAATTTTTTTTGAATATTCGATGATTTTATCTTTATTTTTTTCTATTTTCTCAAATATTTCTATGTATTTATCAATGAGTTCATCGTTGGTAAAATAATGAGGCGCTGAGCCGTTTCCTCCAATCACCAATGTATTTTCTATAGCCTTCTTTGTATTAGGATAATCTTCAAATTTAGGTTTTGATTTTAGATAATCAAAAAAAACAGGCTGCAAGGGAAGGGGAATTGTTTGATAGTGCCTGGTAGAAATACCTTCTTTTTCTAAAATATTTTGGATGGTCTGTCTTAAATTTGAGGCTGAAAGATTTAAACTGCTTTTTGAAGGATCAATAGTAATCCTATAAAAATGAAATACGTGCTTGCATGCATTAGGAATTTTTGGAGGCACAATAAATGAACTTTTTTCTAGAATCTTTGATAACTTTTTAGCATTCTTGATTATTTTGTTTATTTTCATATTATATTCTTTTAATTTATTTGATGCGAATTTCGCCTGAATTGGATTAAGAACATAATTATATCCTAAACTTTCAGAAAAATAAAATCTATTCCCTTTTTTATCAAATGCCTCTCCAAACATTTTAATCTTGTTTAGATTGTTTCTTTTATTCCTAGAATTTGTTGTAACTAGTCCTCCTTCCCCGCAAGTAGCTAATTGCTTTTCTGCCATAATACTAAATGCCCCATAATCTCCAAAGTTTCCAACTTTTTTATTTTTATATTCAGCACCTGTCGATTGTGCGCAGTCTTCAATTATCTTCAATTTATATTTTTTAGCAATCTTAACAATCTGCCCCATATCTGCAGGTAATCCCTGAAAATGTACAACAACTATTGCTTTGGTTTTGGTTGTTATTTTTTCTTCAATTAATTTAGGATCAATATTGAATGTTTCATAATCAATATCTACAAAGACAGGACTAGCGTCGCAATAAATTATTGGAAGTGCTGAAGCTATAAAAGAAAAAGCAGTAGTTATTACCTCATCCCCTTTTTTTATATCTAACGCATTTAATGAGGCATGAATTGCAGCAGTTCCGCTATTAAAAGCAACACAATAAGGCGAGTTATTATATCGAGAAAAATTATTTTCTAATTCTTTAACAGACTTAGAATCTCTTCCAGAAAATTGTTTCTCTTTAAGAATCTTGGATATATCTTTTATATCTTTATTATTAACAATCGGCCAAGAATTCCAATAGTCCTTTTCATTTTCTATGGTGGGTTTTCCTCCAAAGATTGCAAGTTTTTTATTCATATAATTAAAAATAGTCTTGCATTTATAATTGTTTTTAATAAAATCAGAAAAATTTGGGTGAAACCTTTTATCCTCTGTTAGAAGAAATTTTAATTTCTTTGTCGTTTTTCGTTGGTCGGATAAAAGAAGTTTTTCTGCGAGGCTAAGCCGAGACTATCTGTCCGAAGGACTAAGGAAATCCCATATAAATCCAAAAACGAAGTTTTTGCTATCTAGTTTTCTTGAAAAGAAAACTGCGCGCGTCTCCCCTATTGGGTGGGAGAAAAAATATTATTTCCTATTTCTTTGTCTTAACTCTAACTTGTAGGCATTCTCAAAAATTGAAACTAACATCGGGATTTAACGAAGTCGCCAAAGGCGATTTGGGAAAAATGCGAGCTGAGCATTTTTCCGTTAAATTCCTGTTATGTCTCCCG
>PCAG01000037.1 GCA_002730475.1 Spirochaetales bacterium
TAAAATCTATTTTTTTTAATTTAACAGTTCCAAATTAAAGATTAAACTGATAGAATCAGTGGGGTGAGTATCAAATTCGGTCTAACCGCTTCTTATCCTGGAGCTGACTATGGGGGCTATGTTCAATTTGTGAAAGAAGCCGAGAATATGGGCTTCGACAGCGTTTGGTTTCCAGATCATCTAGTCTTTGTTTCACAAGGAAGAGAAGCATTAGATGCCTGGACCTTAATCACCAGCGCCTCAAAGGAAACAAACAAAATTCAATTGGGAGCAGTCGGTGATCCACACAGAATACACCCAGCAGTTCTTGCTCATAGGTTAGCAACCGTAGATCAACTAAACAACCATAGAACAAATATTTGTCTTGGTGTAGGTGAAGCAATGAATCTCGATCCGTTTGGAATACAATGGGATAATCCACTTGACAGACTAAGCGAATCAATGGATGTCATGAGAATGCTGTGGTCAAACGACCATACAAATCCTGTTAATTTTAATGGTGAATATTTCAAACTTAAAGACGCTTTTATCCAAATTAAATTGCCAAATCAGAGCAAGAGCATTCCTATGCATATAGCGACAACAACAAAACAAGGTCTGCGACTTACGGGTGAAAAAGCAGATGGCTGGATACCAATAGATTTAACACCAGATTTATATTCCCATTACTATTCTCAGATTCAATCTTCTGCGGATTCTGTCAATAGAAGTTTAGATGATTTTGATCCTTGCCTGTGGGTTTTTACTTCGCTAGGGAAGAATGAGGATGAAGCCTATAAGACTTTAGAACCGTGGCGTTACGTTTGTATTATGCAAAACCAACTCGAACATGCAGGCTATTCCATAGATATCCCTGAAGAATACAAAGGACTTAATTATTTTAATGTACTTCCAACAGACGAAGAAAGAAGAAACAAACTTAGAGAGCTCGGAAGCTTTTTTCCAAGAGAAGCTGTGATAGATTTTACTATTACGGGCTCAAAGAACGATTGTATAAAAAAGATTGAAAAATTTATAGATAAAGGTGTGCGACATTTTATCTTTTTTCATTATTTTAGTCCAGACTTTAAGGAAGCCCAAAAGATATATTCCGAAGAAATTATTCCGTATTTCAGAAGCTAAGAATTCTCTGCTACAATCAGTACTATGAAAAAAATGCTTTTATCAATCATTCTGTTTGCCGCACTTTGCTTTGATGCTTTTGCTTTACCAAAGTGTGAAGGCGACAAGTGGGACAATTGCGTAGGATCCTTCACCGCGGAAGATGGTTCGAAGTACGAAGGAGAATGGAGGAATGCTCAGCCAAGTCGTAAAGGAACCTTTACCGCTTCCAATGGTGACGTATACAAAGGTGAACATAAAAAGGGTAATCCCCATGGCAAAGGAACGTTTACCTCAAAAACAGGGGATAAATATATAGGTGAGTGGAAAGAAGGACAACCTCATGGCAATGGAACGTTTGTTTATCCAGACGGAAGAGAATACAAAGGTGAGTGGAAAGAAGGAAAAAAGCATGGAAAAGGAACTTATCATTCCCCGCAGGGCACCAAATATGTAGGGACCTTTAAAGATGATTTAATTAATGGCCAAGGAGTCTTATCGTTGCCTAATGGTGATAAATATGAGGGTAATCACAAGAATGGTATACCTCATGGCAAAGGAACGTTTACCTCAAAAACAGGGGGTAAATATATAGGTGAGTGGAAAGAAGGAAAAAAGCATGGAAAAGGAACATTTATCGCAGCATCGGGCAATAAGTACAAAGGTCAATGGAAAGACAACAAAAAGAGTGGCAAAGGAACTTTTAGTTCGCCTGACGGTAAAAAATATGTAGGCGAAGTTAAAGACGACAAGAAGCATGGCAAGGGAACTTATACGTCTCCTGATGGTAACAAATATGTAGGCGAGTACAAAAATGACAAGTATGACGGCAAAGGAACTTTTATTGCTCCAGACGGTTCAAAATACAAAGGAGAGTGGAAAGAAGGAAAATTTCACGGCAAGGGGACTGTGACGTCATCAGAAAATGTAAAAGAAGATTTGTATTTTGTAAGGGGAGCTATCGTTGGTCAACATATAAAATGCTCTGATGCTCCTTTTGATAAACTCGAAAGCCTCTTGGTGCTACACGAAGAAGCCGATTCAGAAATCTGTGGCATGGTTGCCAGCTCGAAGAACAAACGCTATTGCGGTGTATTAAAGAAAGAGATTGAAATATGCAAAAGCAAAACGAAGAAATAAAGGAATCAATTCTTAAATTGATAAAAGAATTTAAAGAAAATAAGAAATATAAAAAATAAAAATATAGCGGCAGACCATTCTGAAATTTGAAAACCAATAATCATATATACAGGCTGAGAGCAACTGCTATCAGCCTGAAAAATACGGCTTATAAACTCAGTAAAAGGCAGATTCACAAACAAGTCAAAGAACTTGGGACCACAGGACAGTACTTGATCAGTCATAGTACTTTGCAAATATATTTGTCTGCCAGACGCAATTAATCCAAGAAAACCAAAAAAAAGTGGGAGGAGAAGAAAGTACTTCGTTTGAATAGAGAAAATATTCCTTAGAAGAAAAACTGCCAGCATAATAGAGAATAAAGTTCTCTGTGCAACGCACAAAATACATGGAGCAACACCCAAATAGTACTCAAAATAAAATGAGACGGAAAGCGCTATAAGACAAACAAAGATTATTAAGAAATTATATTTCGGATCATCATACAAGAAAGATAAAATTTTGTTTATCATGAAAGTAACAATATACATCAATGATATGTTAAGACAATAATGCTATCTTTCGAATCAGACATGCACATAGTTCAATGTATAATCTTAAATATGCCAAGCAGGGGAACTCATCAACCATTAGCTATTAAACGAAATTGGAGACAACTAGGAAGCGCCATTTTGTTTTTTCTGCTAGTAATTATTTTACTTACTTTAAATTCGTACTCATATCAGAAAGAATTTAAACGTAGTTTTGTTGCATGGGGAACTAATTTAGATTTTGTAATCTTATCAGACTTAAATGAAAAACATGTAAACAAGGCGATATTGGAAGCTCAAAAAATAGCCCTAGATAAGAATGCAATCTTTAACAACTATGATAGTAATTCTGAAATATCTAAATTTAATTTATTAGATTCAAATATAGAGAGAAAAATATCTGGAGATTTTTTAGAGCTATTTAAGATTTCTATGAGATACAATCAAATTTCCGATGGGTATTTTGATATAACATTAGGCAGGATAACCAAGAATATCGATTATAAAGAAGGAGGCGAATTAGATAGCACGCGAACTAAGGTAGCCAACATCCTTAAAGAGTGTTCGGGTTTTGATAAAATTATTTTTGACCCTTATAAGCAATCTCTAACGAAACGAGTTGGGTGTCTAGAACTAGATTTCGGAGGTATTGCCGAGGGATACGTGATAGGCCTCATGGTTAAAAAACTAACGGACAACAAGATAAAAGATGCTTTGATAAATTTTGGTGGAAATATAACTACAATTTCTACTAATCACAAATGGGAAATTGACATCAAAGAGCCCGGCTCCCACGAAACGGTTTACAAATCATATAATTTAAATAATATGTCAGTGTCAACATCAGGGAGATCTTTAAAGAATATCGAGGTAGATGGTGAGCTAATGTCTCATATCATCAACCCCTTGGAAAACACATTGAAAGCAAAAAAAGATATTTCAATATCTGTGTTTTCCAAAGATTCAACTTATGCAGATGCAATGTCCACAGCGCTTTTGGCTATGCCATTAGATATGGCTATAAAAAAGTTAAATAATTTAGATGACTTAAATGCGTTAATATTAGTTAAAGATAATTTGGGCAACATAGAAGTTGTATTTCAAAATATCCAATCTAATTAAAATTTCATACCCCCCTCTTGACTTTATCCTAAAATAACATAAATTTAACCTGGATATTCTGGATATGGTACATCCAGAATAGCAAGGAGGAGACAATGGACTACAAAATAAAAATCTTTATTCTGGTTTTTACAATTTTTCTAATGCCTAGCATTACCTCGTTCTCTAAGGAGAGCGCAGAGTTTTCTAATGCTTCTACAAGTCAAAAAATTGACATATTAGCTGAAGAAATAGAAAAACTTAAAAACCAAGAGTTGTTTGGTGGGGAACTAGGTTCGCAAAATGGATTTGGACCGGCAGCTTCGAAAGTCTACAACACAGCGCAAGGCCTAGCGATAGGTGGTTATGGTGAAATAGTAAACAAAAGCTATTTGGCCGGTGACAACTACGATCAATCAGACGCATATAGAGGAATTCTTTATGTAGGATATAAATTTGATGATGAATGGTCACTAAACACCGAAATCGAAATGGAACATGGAAACGAATCTTACTTAGAGTTCGCATATGTTGATTATTTACCTAAAGCAACTGATGGGAAACTTGGTGCTAGGGCCGGCCTCTTACTACTCCCACTTGGAATCATCAACGAACAGCATGAACCGATTCTTTTTCATGGTGTCTACAGACCATGGGTAGAGAACAAAATTATTCCTACTACGTCAAGAGAGAACGGTGCAGGCCTTTTTGGGTCGCTTTTAGACAAGAAAATTGATTACAAGTTGTACTATGTAACATCTTGGAAATATCCTGGTGCAAGTAAAACTGGTGCCGGAATGAGAGATTTTCGTGGCAAAGGTAGCAAAACTGTATCTAATGAGTGGGCTACAATTGGAAGAGCTCAATACAATATTAACGACAAGACTATGATTGGATTCTCAATTTACGACGGAAACATAAACCCTAGCAGTGGCGTAACAAACTATAAAGTTAACGATGCTCGAACAGGCGTTAGAATGATTAGCGCTTTCACAAAAGGTGAAATGTATGGCTTCGAATATGCCGCTCTATATCATGAAAACCGATTTCGTCATATAACAAGATTAAATAACACTTTGACTGGAGCCGCCAATACTAAGTTTGGAAAAAAACAAGTTGGTTATTACTATGAGATCGCTAAAGATATGGGTAAATATATGAATACATCTTGGTACATTGCTCCTTTCTTTAGATACGAGTTCTTGGATTTTCATGATGACGTTGATTCCTCCGCAACAAGAAATGTAGATTATCAGACTGAATATCACACCACTGGTATCTCAATCAAACCAATTTACAACGTTGTTATCAAGGCTGACTATACAAGATACACTGACGGGGGTGCAAATGGAGATTCTAGATTGCTTAATCTAGGTCTAGGTTATGTATTTTAATTCTTAATTCACCCAATGAACACTCAAGGTTCCGTACACATTCCTTAATTGCAGCGATTCAAACCATGGAACCTTAAGTGTTTTTTGGTTAAATTATTTACAATCGTTGAGCTGGTGATGATTAGATATTTTTTAATTGTATTTTTTTTCTTGATGTCCATAGGTGCACACTCAAAAGTATTGATGAAGATTCCTGAGGCTTTAGATTTGTATTTTCCCGACCATAAAATTAGAAAGAAGACTTTATTCCTAACAGATGGCGCAATCAACTTGTTGGAAAACGAATCAAAATCGAATTTTGCAACTAAAATCTACACCTACTATGAGGTTTACAAGGGCAGTAGAAGATTAAATACAGCTATTATGGAAACGCACATCCTAAGAAGCAGGACACAGACAATCTTTGTTGTGTTTGACAACAAGGGGAAAATATCGAGTACGGAGATTTTAGCGTTTTACGAACCCGACGAGTATATTATGTCCAAGAAATGGCTTAATCAATTCGTAGGAAAAACCCTGAAAAACAAATTGGTACCGAGAAAAGATATTGCACACGTTTCAGGCGCTACAATATCTTACAATGAGACCACAAAAGCAATACGAAGGACTTTGAGTCTTTATAACTATATTTATAATTAGGTTATTATGTAAAAGAATAGAATATGCGCTTTTTCGTTACAAAAGATTTAAATAAGAATAGTGCCTTAAAGCTAATCATCTTTTTTGCACTTATTTTCTTTATAGGTTTGATAATTACGAACTTCCTTTTTATGTACAAAATAGGGTTCACTCCTTCATCTGTAATTGAATACTATTTAGGAAATCCAGATGTATTTAGAGAACCAAAAAGCTATGGTTCCCTAGTAGAGGAAACGCATTTTCATCTTTTCGCTATGGGCATCATCCTCATGACGCTAAATCATTTGATGCTTTTTAGCAATTTGAAAAATAGCCACAAAGTATTAATTATTATTATTTCTTTTACTTCGTGCCTACTCGACATATCTTCAAGTTGGCTTGTAAGATATGTTTCAAGTAGCTTTTCCCTTTTAAAAGTAACCTCGATGATTGTGGAACAGGTATTCCTTCTTTTACTTATAATTATAATTACCCAATCCATCTTTCTAAAAAACCAAAAAGAAGAGGTGACATATAAATGAAATATACTTTTATAGTTGTTTTACTATTTGCTGCTTTTACAGTTAATAGTCTTGCTGATTTTAAACCACTAGAAGACGAGGTTGCTCTGTTAAGATCGGAACTCTCCACCAATGAGAAAATTGACAAAGAGAAGCTCGAATCATCATTAAATCGGATTAAACTCAAGGCGATGAAGATAGAAAACAAGATAGCCAAGAATGATATTGCAGGCGATTTGGATATCTTATTAAAAAAATATGTAGAGAAGAGCAAGTCCAACAAAATAGACAGCAAAGAAGTAGATTATTGGCTAAAGCATATAGTGGATGATCTAGCAATGTTCCGGAAAATGGGTATAGAAAAATAGCTCTTGACCTGAACATATGATTTGTTAGTATTTATGCTGGATATTCAATATCCACAATATTATTGTTATGAGCACTGCGTTTTTAGCTTCCTTTACGATTATCTTTAGAGAGTCTCTCGAGGCAGTTTTAGTTATAGCCGCCATTTATGGTTATCTTAATCAAATCGGTGAGCATCCTGCAAAAAGAATAATTAACTATGCATGGATTGCTGCTTTGCTAGTTGGTGGATTAACCTTCGTAGCCGCAAATTATCTTTTTACTTTAACCGCAGCAAATGCGGAAATTGTTGAAGGAGTCACGAGCATAATTGCCTCACTCGTTTTATTCCAAGTGGCCGTATGGTTTGCATCCAAAGCTGAAGCTAATAAATGGAAAGAATACATAGAGTCTAAGGTCAAATGTGCTATTTCCAAGAAGGATTTAGCAACTCTTTTTATGGTTGTATTCTTTGCAGTGTATAGGGAAGTTTTTGAAACAATACTTTTTTATGAAGCACTATTGATGCAATTTGATGTGGACAGTATTTCGTTTGGATTCATGGTAGGACTTGTTGCAGTATCAATAATTTCTTACTTAATCCTAAAAATGTCTCTCGTAATTAATCTAAGACTTTATTTCGTTGCAACAAGCATAATGCTTTTTTTCCTCTCTATTTCTTTTCTTGGCTATGGAATAACAGAGCTACAAGAAGTTGGAATAATTGGAACATCTCTCATCCCTATTCCAAAGTGGTCTGTTTTAGGAATTTATCCAACTCTTGAAACAACAATTCCACAACTAGTTTTAATTACAGCACTAGCGTATTCTTTGCTTAGAACTTTTCGTAAAAACACTATATAAGCTCGTCCTTTACATTGTTTATTATTTCATCTGCGAATTCATTCGTCTTAAGTGCCCCACCCATATCTTTTGTTCTATTTCTCGCTTTCGATAACGTTTGGATTACCGCTTGCTCAAGCGCCACCGCAAATGAAGATTTCCCTATATGTTTAAGCATCATAATGGCGGAAAGTATAGTGGCCAAAGGATTTGCAATACCTTTTCCCGCAATATCTGGAGCAGTACCATGTGCAGGTTCAAAAACTGCATAGTTTTTACCAAGGTTCGCGCCAGGCGCAGCACCCAGTCCACCAACAAGTCCCGCGCAAAGATCCGAGACTATGTCCCCGTATAAGTTCTCTGTTAAAATCAAATCAAACTTATTAGGATTCATTACTAGCTGCATACATCCATTATCGACAATTGTTTCCTCATATTCTATCTCCGGATATTTCTTTGCTACAATTCTTGCACGCTCTAAGAACAACCCATCAGTAAGCTTCATTATATTGGCTTTGTGAAATACCGTTATTTTTTTTCTTCCATTCCTCGAAGCATATCTAAATGCATATTTGGCAACCCTATCGCTTGCGCTTCTTGTTATAATCTTAATAGATTGCATAATTCCTTTTGCGATTTCGATTTCTTTACCAGCATATAGGTCCTCCGTATTTTCTCGAAGAATTACTATATCTACATCTCTATAATTGCTCTTAAAACCTTCAAAATTTCTGATAGGTCTAAAGTTTACAAAGAGCTCGAATCTCTTTCTTATCGCAACATTTATACTTCTAAAACCTTTTCCAATAGGAGTAGTGAGTGGGCCTTTTAAAGCAATCCTATTTTTCGTCAGAGAGTTTTCAAGTTCTTTTGATATTTTATTTTTTTTCTCGTCGAAAGGTTCTTGGATTATATCCCAGTTTATTCCCATATCGAAAGTATCAATTATTTTTCGTGTAGCAGAAATAACCTCAGGCCCTATTCCATCTCCAGGTATTAGAGTGACAATTTGGCTCGTTTTTAAATTTCTTGCCATAGTCATCTCCCATCCTTACTTATCGGAATCTGGAGATTTTTAAGCATATTTAAATCGTCTTTTGCCTGTCTTCCCAAGGTAGTCAAATAATTTCCTATTATCATCCCATTGGAACCCGCTAGGATAGCTAGGGGTTGTAAGTCATCAAGCGTTCTTTCTCTTCCACCTGCTAGCAATATAGTTTGAGTTGGTAAGATTAATCGAAATACTGATATTGTCTTTAAAGCTTCAAGGCTAGGGATGCTTGCTAGGTGGCCCAAGGGCGTTCCGGGTCTGGGATCAAGAAAATTAATAGGTACAGTATGTGGGTTTAATTTTTTAATCTCGAAAGCTAACTGAATTCTCTGCTTTACACTTTCACCAACGCCAATCATGCCCCCACAACAAAGCTTCATACTTGTTGCATTAACTAGTTTTGCCGTGCTAACTCTGTCTTCATATCTGTGAGTTGTGCATATGGTATCAAAAAACTCCTTACACGATTCTAAATTATGATTGTATCTCCATACGCCAGCATCATTAAGTTTTTTAGCTTGTCCTTCTTCAAGCATTCCAAGAGAACATCCTATTAGCAAAGTGGTTTTTCTTTTTATCAATTTTATATATTCCAAAATTCTTTCAAACTGTCTTTTATTAGGAGATCTAACGGCCATCACTAAACATAAATCAAAGGCGCCCATTTTTTCAGATTCTAGTGCCACTTCTAAGACTTTGTCGACATCAAGCATGTCATATGTAGAAATATTAGTTTTGTAGTGGACTGACTGAGAACAAAAAGAACAGTTCTCTGAACAGTCCCCAGATTTGACATTAACTATAGAACGAAGGAATACGCCATCACCATTATGTTTTAAAGTAATTTTTCGTGCTAGAGCGAAAAGATCTAGTAATTCGTCGTTAGGTATTTGTATTAAATTAATTGCATCATCAAAAGTTATACCTCTTTCTCGATCTAGCAGCTCTTGTTCCACATGTCTTAGTAAATCCATGGTGGCTAACACGATATGCCCTCCATTTGCTATGGCTAATGCACAATAACAACAGATTGTAGGCTCAAAGATAAACCTATACAGACTAGTTAGAACCTTAGAGAGTTCGTATCGTTACTTTTCGTAAAACCATAGCGCAATAAAAAAATACCTTAATAATTTTGGAAATCAAGGCATAAGGGCAATTGACAAAACTACTTAATATTTAAAAGTCTTATCTGGGTGTAGGTTTATTTGACGAATCCCCGTGAAAGACTAAGCTTGTCAACATCTTGGCGTGTTTCTCTATCCAAAGATCGTCTATTTTTTTCAATTCTTCCTCCTGAAGTTCTTTTAAGTCAGAAGTTGCACAAAATTCATCGATTTCAGCTCGTTTTGTGAAGTTTGGAAACACTGAGCATGCAGATTCTTCAGCCAATGCAAAGAGTATAGCGGCTTGCCCTATTGTTCTATCGTGTTCAAGTAAAAAATCAAAATCCCTTAGCACATCTACTCCGGCATCGATCCACATCCGTTTCCTGTGACTTCTATGGTCATCTTTGTCCAAGTCTAACTTTTCCGTAATTGACCCATCCAATAGACCCGATGCATGTGGAACCCTAATCATGAGTCCGGTATTCGTTTCACGGGCCTTGTCAAAGAGGAACTTCATCGGTTCTTGCTCAAGTAGATTATAAATGACATGGAGGGCAATCGGATCATGGTCCATCGACACAACACCTTCTTGAAGCCATCCAATATCAGGACCTAGGGCCATGGCATAGGATCTTATTTTTCCTTCTCTTGTCAAAGCTTCAAGTGTATCTACAACTTCGTCACCGTTTATAAAATCCAACCTTGGATTATGGAGTTGATATATATCTATATAGTCTGTCTTAAGCCTTTTAAGGCTTTGTTCACATGAGTACCTTATGTCTTTGGCCAAAAACTTTTGGCGAAGCTCACTATGCCCCGTTCTTTCTTCTAAAACACCAGAGTCAATATCGTATCCAAATTTTGTTGCGTAAACTCTTTTGTCCCTTGAATCAGGAAATGCTTTAGGCAGGATTGTTTCGCCATAGCCCAAACCATATACATCCGCTGTATCATAAAAATTGACACCACGGTCGCTCGCATATTGTAATAAATCAATGGCCATTTTCTCGTCCTTTACTCCCCACCAATTAGTCGCTACAGACCATACCCCGAAACCTACTTCCGAAACTTTAATATCTTTATTTTTTGGAAACTCTCGATATTTCACTTTTTTTTCTCCTACACGAAACTTATTTTATAAGATATTTATTAGTTTTTCTATATCTTTATGTATGCAAGTAATAATAGGGATGTCTCGTTCCGTATACGGCCTAGCTTTGTGGAACCTCATTGCTTCAACTAAATCGAGAAAATCTTCTGGATGATCAGTTTCGAACCCTACCACTTGCTCCTGATCGTCAATGCCAAACGAGTACGACGTATTAATTTTTATCGAAGGGAAAAGAATTCCCGCATTAATATGTTCTTTCATCATAGTTTTTCTCGTTACGTCCGACAATTGATACCATTCGGCCTTTTTTACAAAGGGGTAAACGAATAAATACTTCTTTTTACCAGGAGAAACTTCTATTCTTCTTCCTTTTATCTGCATTTCTTTGTGTTTGCTAACATATCGAGAATATTTAGTCATAGACAAGAATGAATATACAGGATGGATAAATTTGCCAATGGAAGAATTCATCAAATCAGAAGACATTTGCTCAAAAGCTTCAAGCGTATCCCCTATCCTCCAAAACATAAAATCACATTCCGCTCTAATTCCAAGAGTAGAATATGCATTCAAAGTAAGCTCTTTCGAATAATCTTTGAACACTTTCAATAACGACTTCAAGGCCTTATTCCTTGTTGCTTTTGTTTGGCGATACCAGTCCTTGTCAAGTTTATAGAAGGAATAATTTATAACCTGTCGGCGACCTTTATCTTCCATTCGTTTTACCCGTATTTTATATTTGTTTTACTTCAGTGTGATTTCTTACTTCTATATTGTGGCTTCCTGCTGCGTTGTACTACAGAAAACAGTCTCAACGTGGCACTATTGGGTTTTCTTATTAGTCCGAGTTGCTGGATTTCGTAAAACCTCGCCTCCTTCCTCAATCCAAGGAAAGATATACAAGCCCTAGAGAGTCTAGTAAGGACAGTAGCCATAGCCTCAATAGGATACACAAAGAATTATGCCTTAGTCAATACCTATACCCTGTTTTTGACAATCAATAAAAATTGATCCAGGAGTGGCTTTCAAGTAACGATTCCTACGAAACATACATTCTATGAATAAAATCAGTCACTTCATCAACAAGATGCTTGTTGTTGTTGTCTCTTCTTGTGACCAATTCCACTTTTCTCGAGTAACTCTTCGGCGCAGGAAAATAGACCAGATTATCATCATCTTTTTTGGCAATAGCAGGTATTAAGGTAGCATTGTTGCTTCTCTCTACAATTGTTCTTGCACTTTCCATATTATTTGTCTTGATTGCCTTTTTGGGATCGACCAATGACCCATCTTCGAATATCTGAGAAATCTTTTCAGATATAGAACTTTCGCCATGCAATAAAACAAAATTTATTTCTGGGTGGAATTTGAGTTTTTTGAAATCCGTATCATCTATGAACGGATTGTCCTTTGATAATGCAAAATACAAGTTTTCAGTAAATAATTCTTTTCTATTTATTAAGGGATTTAAAGTATTGATGAAACACTCCTCACAATGGATACTTCTATCTGGGGAACTTATAATTGCCAAATCAACATGTCCCGCCATCAGCAATTGCATCAAACCATCATTTGTTGATTCAATGTAATTTACTTTCAGATTGGGGTTTACTTTTTCTATACCATTTTGTATGCGTGGAAAGAGATAGGGGCCGATTGTAAAAAGTGCACCTATATCGAGATTAAATACTGTTTCGAGTTGACTGTTTTTGGCCATTGTGTGTATATTGCCTATAGAGTTCTGAACATCAATCAACTGAGGAAGTATTTTTGATCCAAATTCTGTTAATTTCACCCCTTTACTGTTCCTAATAAATATCTTGGAACCCAATTCGGATTCAACTTTTTTAATTTGGGCACTTAGGGTTGGTTGACTAACGGAACACGCTCTGGCGCCTTCGGCAAAGCTTCCAAGTCGCGCTGAGGTTATAATATATATAATGTCTTTTGAGTTCATATATACTATAGAGTATACCTATACACAAAAGAAAGCCATAGCCCTTGACTATAAGAAATTTTATCCTATAATTACTGTTAATAACCCTCTTCCTAATCAGAGCCATAGCAATTGTTCTCTACGGACAAGGTCTTTTTGAGGAGGGTTTTTTTAAAAATCCTTCTTTTTGAATAGATATTTCCCAATATATACAAGTAGAACAATCCATATGGCGTTTGCAATAAAGCACAATGCTATAGAAAATCCACCCTCGAAGAAACTTTTAAACAGTCCTCCTGTATATCCTAAAAGAACTGGATTATCTAATAGAAAAAGTGTCTGGATTCTAGATAAATCTATCGGGTTAAGGAATATCATGGCTAACAAAAATTTTTGAATTTCATAATCTCTAAAATAAATGATTATAGAAAGTAAAATGAAATCAAACAAGAACGCATAGAAAAACCAGACTGTAAGACTTACGACTATACCTTGAAATTTGTCATTGACAAGTAGTCCAATCACGACTGATAAACACGAAAAGAAAATAACCACATTCATACTAGCTGCCACTACATAAAGTAATTTATAAATTTCCGTTCCAAGAATAGGAAACCTAAATAGAAAAGAAGGCAAGCTACCTAATAGGAAAAATAGGGAAACAAGGATAATGTATGTAAAAATCTTACTTAAATAGACCTCGGATCTACTAATGGGATTTGACAACAAAAGTGAGATATAGTCTTTTGTCGAGTAAAACCCATTCATTCCCATTACAAGTGCGAGAAGAGGAAGAAGATATAAGCTAATACTTAGAAGAGTTAACAAAACTTGATCTATATCAGAAGCAAATCTAACTAACATTTCTATACAAAAAAAGAATAGGACTGGGGCAATGAAGATAAACTTCGATTTCAACAGAATTTTTATTTCGGCTTTAACCAGTTCTTTAAACATACTCATCAAAGAGATTAGAAATTCCACCTTCCAAGTTTCTCGAATCCTTATTTGCATGAAGTTCCTTGATGCTAGAATCAAGGATTATTTGACCATTGTTCATAATCAAAATATTATCGACCAAAGGCTCTAGCTTGTTAAAATAATGTGATGTAATCAATATGGTTTTTTGCTTCTTGGCCTCTTCTAGAAAACCAATCAGAGTTTTTGTAGATTTTTGATCTAACGAAACAAAAGGCTCGTCCAGCATCACCAGATTAGGCTCGGTTATAAAGACAAGGGATAAAAGGAATTTCTGTTTCATTCCTCCAGATAAATTAGAAAATTTAATTGATTCGAAACTACGGATATCGAACAAACTGCGTAGTACATTGCTAGGCTGCTGAATTTTTTTAATGTTTAGAAATAAGTCTTCTATGTCCTTAACTATCATATCGCCAAATATATCGTTATCTTGAGGGAGGTATGATATGTGCGCTTTGTAGGAATCCCCTATATCGTCCACATCTTTTCCATTAGAAATGATTTTGCCAGAATCCTGATTGACCAAGCCCATAATTATCTTTAGGAGTGTGGATTTGCCACAACCATTTGGTCCCATCAAAAGAGAAAGCTCGTTTTGTCTAACTTTTAAATTGACGCCAGATAGAACATCCTGTTTCGTAAAACTTTTATAAATTTGAAAACATTCTATCATGACAACCTAAGAATGGAGCACTTTGGGATTTTGGTCAATATATGGGGACTTGATTATTGCGGGTAAATAAATCTCCATTAAATCTATTATGTGAACCATATACGACTCGAGAAACAATACAGAATTAGGGAATTTCTCTACTATCATGGAATATAGTCTGACAGGATAATGAGGAATGTCTCCCAAGTTGTCGTTATCCAGATCGTAACCTACATAATCATCCCAAAAGTTTTCATTAAATTTGTTACTCTTATCAGCTCTATTGGTTGTCACATCAAAGACATTGGCAATAAAACGATTTTGTTCGAAATGGTTTTTGTAAGAACTACCAAGTATCCGAATGCCAATACCATTGTTGATAAAATTATTTTTTTTAAATTTTATTTCATCTGAACTATCCATATAGACCGAGACAAAGTTTCCATAAAAAGAATTATTAGATATCTCAGATGATTTAATGTCCTTAAGAAGCAGAGAAGACGTCCCAGGATTAGTATGGTACTCAAAAGTATTTCCAACCATATTTATACTTCGTGAATACATTACAGCTACTCCTCCAGCATTATTGACAAATTGATTGTCGACAAAAGAGTTCCCATCCGAGAACATAAAATGTAGACCATATCGAAAATTGTTCAAGGATTTATTATTTTCGATTACTATGTTCTCAGCAAATTCAAAATATAGACCGTCTCTATGACTTACAATTGTATTGTTTTTAATTACGATATCGTTAGAATTCCATAGGTGGATACCGTTTCCCATTTTTGACTGTCGAAAAGAAGTATTTAGATTTTCTATATAATTTTTTAAAATGTAACTATTAGAAACTTCCTCTAAGTGGATACCAAAAAAGCTGTCCAAAATTGTATTATTAATTATTTTACAATTTGATACTTTAAAAAGCCTTATTGCTGAGAAATCTCGCATGTGACCTCTCCCGGAATTTTTAATTGTTAAATCTTCTAATGTTACATTGTCAGAAATTATCGTGATAATTTGACCTTGGTTTTGCCCATCTATTATAGAGCCTGGAAGGCCTCTGATGGTCAATGGCTTGTCAATTACAATATCCGTTACTTTATGATGACCAGCCACCACAATTATATCGTTGGCTTTTGACGATTTAAGAATTTCCTGAAGTGAACGATTCGTGTTCTCGGTGTAAATTGTTTCCGCATACGGTTCGACAAACAAGGCAAAAAAGAAAATAATTACAAAAAAACTTCTTATCATGTTGTTGAATATTTGTTTTATGTTAATCATTACTGTTTTTTCTTAATGCTTATGGTCAGACCCATGAACCGACAATGAACCGAGAAGCTCTTCCCAGGACAATCGAACTGAATCCTTAAACTCTTCCTGTAGTTTTGGATTAGATTTGTTCAGAACTATTAAACCACTTCTCATGGGAGTTTTGATGCGTTTACTTTTAATAACATACGAGTTCTCCGATTTCACAAGTTCTTTCGTAAAATAATCCACAAAAGTCACTTGTGATAATTGATGATGAGGGTTTTTAGCAAGAAAATTTGTTAGGCATCCCACATCATCAAATTTAAATACTATGCCTTTCTTTGTTACCATCCCTGCCGCAAAACTAGAATCGTAAACGAGCATTTTACAGTAATTGCATTTATCTGTACCTTCTTTAATGATAACTCCATTGTCTTTTGAACAAGACAAGAGAGGAATTGTCAGCAGCAAGCAAAAAAAGGAGAGTAATACCCTTGGTACGCCTCTCCTAAGCCTTATTTTTTGTAGCACGAATCACTTCCTCTGCTTTTAGCTTCTTCTCATAATCTTTTGTTCTTCTAGAATCCTTACGGGATTCGAATATTATAGTCAACAGAATTATCAACCCCGATAGACACATTGTCAAAACACCGTACGATGGAAAGGAAAAGACCGTAAAATTTAGTAGATTTTTTTCTCCAAACATTGGTGGTTGGTACGACATGCCCGGAATTTTAATCGAAGCCATTGGATCAAGGTTGTGTCCATAATCATATAGCCAAAGATAAAGATCGAGCATACTCAACAAACCAAAAACAGCAAGGATAACAAGTAGGAAGATTAAATGTTTTTTGTTAAAATTTGAGTAACGAATATACAGACCGTAAACAACTACTGACAACAGAATATATTTGAGAAATCTAAATTCTGGAATACTTTCAATATGGATTGGGGCCATCCCTATGTAATGATTTAGGATATTAACATTTTGTAGTGTGCTCGCTTCTCCACCTCTTATGGTATCAATATATATAAATAATGACAGACCATTAGGATATTGAGGTGCCGTCAAATGTATTTGCCACAAAGGCAAGAAAATCGAAATAGCCAAAAGAATAAGGGCACCCAGAAAAAAATCCCGAGGGGGTAAATCAATTCTGGGCACCCTTAGATTAAGACTCATACCTGCTTCCCCAGCCTACTTATTCGCCTTAATCTTTACTTTAGAATTCTTTGGTGAAACCCTTATATATCCTTGCATTTCTTGGTGAAGCGCAGAACAAAAGTCAGTACAGTAGAACGGATATACTCCAATTCTTTTTGGTTTCCAAACCAACGTACGTGTATCACCTGGCATTACTAATAACTCGGCGTTTTCTGCTCCTTGAACTGCAAAACCATGCGGAACATCCCAGTCTTGTTCGAGATTTGTCACATGAAAATATACTGTATCGCCTAGTTTGATTCCTTCTATATTGTCAGGAACAAAATGTGTTCTGATTGCTCCCATATAGATATGAACATCAGACCCTTTTCTTACTACTCGTGTTTCATCAAAACTCTTAATTGCAAATGGATTCTTGTTCGCGGCAAGATCAAATATCTTTATTTGATTTCTTGTTATCAAATCCGCCGGCGCAGCTTGAGCATAATGGGGCTCTCCCTGAGTGGGAAAATCAAGAAGCAATTCCATCTTGTTTCCACTTATATCAATCAACTGTGCCGAATGAGCTAACTCCGGACCAGTTGGAAGATATCTATCTTTGGTGGTTTTATTCAATGCAACGAGATATTTGCCATACGGCTTTGTGGTATCTCCACCTGGTATTAGCAAATGTCCAATTGAGTAATAAACAGGGATTCTATCGACCACCTTCCACTCGCCCAATTTCCATTTTATTACCTCAGAACTTATATACACAGAGGTATAAGCATAGCCTTTGTCATCAAATTCCGTATGAAGTGGTCCTAATCCGGGGTCCTCAACTTCACCAGCGATAATTTCGTCATAATCTAGTACCGGAATTTTTCCTTCGTATCCCTCAAAGGCCTTTTCTTTTATTGCCTTTTGCATTTTTGTAAATGAGTGCACAGGGATTATCGTGGATAATTTTCCACCCCCAACTATGTATTCCCCTGAAGGATCGACATCGACTCCATGAGGAGATTTCGGTGTTGGCAAATAATAAACTAGTCCCGGGTGCTCATGTGCATCAAGTACGGTTACTTCTTTTTTTTCTTCACTCCTTGCTATCCTTGTATCTTTATCCATCACATTCCTGAAATAACTTGTTCGTAATTTTGTGCCTTTTCCTTTGGCAACCAATTCTTCCGCATATTTCCAATTTACTGCGGCTATATAATCTTTATCTCTTTGAGAAGCACCTCGTTCTTTTATTGTATGAGCTTGTTCAACGTTATAGGTAGAGAAAAAAGCCCAGCCGTGTGATTTCTTTTTGCCCAAATGTGTTTTGTCATAATCAAAACCAGGGACAAGAATTTGAAATGCCACGGACATGTGTCCTTCGTCATCCACTTTCACAAAAGTTAACACCCCTTTAAAATTTTCTTTATATGAATCGATTGGAACATCTCTTTGTGGAGTAGGGACGCTAAATCTCGTTGCCGCAACCAAATATTCTGTATTTTGAGAAATAAATGGTGAAGCATGGTTTCCTGAAACATGAGGAATCTCAAGAATTTCTTCCGTTTCAAAAGTCGTTAAATCTATTCTCGCTATTCTAGGCGTATTGTTATCGTTAATAAATAACCACCTTCCATCTATTTTTCCTCTTGTTTGTGAGAGCTGCGGATGGTGAGCATCTCCCCACGGAATCTCACCCCAAGAAGTTTTAAAAAAGGCTTTTGTCTCTTCTGAGAATCCATAGCCATTTTCAGGGAATAGAGAAAAAACGGGAATCGTCTTCAACAATCTCCCGGAAGGCAGTCCGTATACTGTAACGTTACCACTGTAGCCTCCGGACATAAAAGCGTAAAATTCATCATATTCTCCAGGGGGTACATATACCGCCTTTGCGTGTTCCGTGGTTTTCGAATCAAAATGAGTAGCGTTCGCACTTATGCTATAACTTAAAAGAGGTGCTCCTAGCAAAAGAGCGGTTGCTATTGCCAGATGCCAAACTGGTCTTGCCAAACGTGATATTAAAATCATTTTTGTAACTCCTTTTTGTGTGAAATTTTATGTGAAATCAAACTAAACGGTGTGCAAGAAAAGACTACTTTTTCGAAAAAAGAAAAGAGCGAAAAACAGGGTATCGAAAGTGAGAAAATCTTTCCCAGAACCATAGCATGATTAATCTTACCTTGATAAAATACATTGTCAAAAATAGGGTATAGGCATTGCCTAAGGTACGATCTTTTTCTGTATAGATATTGACAAATAAGTCAAAAAAAAGCAGTATTAACTTGCCATGGTCCTGCGATTCTTCTTCTTCTCTCTGGTTTTATTTTTTCTATCTTGGCTTTCACCTTTTGCTGAGCAGAACAAAGGAATCGGACCGGTAAAAAATGTGGATATTCCTGAAACCATTGACAAAAAAATGGCCAAAGAAGGGGAAGAGTTATTCACTATTAAATGTTCTTCCTGTCATAAATTTGATGAAAAATTTGCTGGTCCGCCTCTACAAGGTGTCACAAAAAGACGAAGTGCGGAATGGATATTAAATCAAATCGTTAATCCAGCAGAGATGGCAACAAAAGATCCAATTGCGAAAAAGCTAGTCGGAGAATATTATCTTATCATGCCAAACCAGAATATTGGCGTTAAAGAAGCAAGAAAAATCTATGAATATTTCAGATTAGTAGATTCCACAAAATAATTTTAAACACGTTCTTTTTTCAGAGGAGATATCGGCTCTATCTGCCTACCTTTAAGTAGTAAGGGAATCAACTTAATAGATAATAGAGAAAAAGAAACTATCCAAAAAACTTGTGCAAGTAGAATATAAATATAATAAGAATCAGGGTCAAAAATAGGAAGGACAACTCTTATAAACGCACCTACCATTAATATACCGATTGATATATTAATGAATGTATCTGGATTTTTTGTATTTCCAGAACTAAATCCTATTATTATTCTGCTCATCATAGTAGCAGTCATAATCCCAATTCCTCCATATGCAAAAGCATGCAGATACAATGACGGCATTAATTCAAAATACCCCTGGAATCCTCGTAGAAAAACCCCTAAAAGTATATAGAAAGTAGCAACATACAATCCTAGGATTAAAAAATTGTTCCATATTATTGGCGAATAAATATTAAAGATTCTGACAAAATTACTTACTAGAATAATAATCGAGATAGCTTGTAAATATTTATCGTCCGCGGAAACAAGAATAAGAATAAAAAAAATCGGGAGCAAAAGAATGTTTATCTTATAAAGTGTGCTGTTCGACTTTATGATTTTAAATTTTTTATTAAAATAAAGAGCGTTTCCTTCCACAACCGCTGGCAACACTCTTCCACCTATCATCATAATCAAGAACACAAGTAGATAGATGGCCATATGTATTAAAGAGATTGAGTTGAAATATATTATTCCTGTTTCAGCAAGATAAAAACATATCTCTATCGAAAGAAATAAAAATAAGACGTAGGGAAGTGCACGAAGTTGATAAAGCTTCGTGTTCTTGAAAATTCTTTTTGTAACGGAATAAAACAAAAGAAAGCAAAATATTATATTAAAGAATAATAATATTTTAAAAATGTTCTCATTCGAAAAAGCGGCAAATCTGGCTACAAGCCAGGATCCAAGATTGATTAGGAAGAGATTGTTCGAGCTTCTACTATAATATTCTCCTGGTTTTTCCACTACTAGTAAAAAGCCAGAAGCTACAGCAAGAGCATAACCATAAATCATCTCGTGAGCATGCCAACTAAATATTGAGCTAAAACCAATTATTTGAATATCGGCACCATGAGGACCATATATTAAAAACCATAGCAATAGAGATACTACGGTGAACAAAAGAGCAAAGCCATAAAATATTCTTGGACCGATGTCTCTAATCTTTTTAAAAAGCGGGGAAGTTTTGTTCATATAAACCTAGTTCTTCTCAAGCACCTTGTATTTCTTAATCTTTTCTTCGAGTTATATTCTGATTCCGTATTTCGGTTAAACCAAAACTCCAATCTCTTGGCCTCTTCTTTTTTTTAGTGACAATCCGTATTCGTCGACTAGCTGGGGTCTTTGAATTGTTTTGTTTGACTTTTTTACTTTGCATATGGATCGGCAACCTCAGGATGAAAGTATTTAAAACAATTACGGTGCTGGTCAGTATATGCGTTTGGTGGATAATATTTGTCATAAAACTCTAAATCCAAATGATGAGCCTGGAAGACCAATCTCATGTACATCGGATCCACGAATGCCGGGAACCTTCCATAGGTATTATAAATATAATTTATAACATCTTTTACGATTCTCCTGGTCTTTTCGGTAGGCCTCGGAGCTTCCATTAATTGCTTGTCGGGCTCCAAATAAGGATGAGGCATGTCTTGTTCCCTATCCCAAGTTTTGTACTTGTTCTCATAGAAAGCATCAAACGCATCATCCATGTTTTTATAATAAGGAGGGCAATACGCTTCAAATACTCCATCCCGACCGACGGGAATGCCTTGAGGCTGCTCAATCCCCTTTCCTTCTTTTGGAGAAACGAACCTAAAACCTAGCCCTTTGAATTGCTCAGGATTTGAACCGAGGGTGTATCTGGGCAACAGGCCTGTAAATGTCCACCCACCAAGACCAAGTGCTTGGAGAGCCAAGGCCATGTTCTGACAAATAAAAGCTTGTTCAACATTTAGTCCAGTTAAGATTCTAGCTTCTAATTCAAACAAGCTAATTTTTACATCCGATTTAATTCTACCTTGAGCAATCCATTCATCCTGTCCGGCAGAACATTTCTCTATATCATCCACGATTTGAAAACCATAGCTGTTACTACAATATAAGCACAACAAATTTAAATATTCTTCAGTAATATCAGTAACCGGAATAAACAAACTGCTTCCAGGCTTATTAGTATTCCATTCGTTAAAAGTAAAGAGGCCGGGCATTTTGTCTGGAATATCTGGTCTTCCATCCTCTATTTTTAATAGGCTTGTTTTGTATAAGCCCAATAGCTTTTCAATTCGTTCGTCACGAGATAAGTCATAAAAAAGGTTGAGCTCTTTATCTTTTGGCAGAAGCTTGTTCGCTTCTATCATATACAATCCTTTGTCGTTTGAAAGAAAAAGCTCGGTACTGTGAGGATTGCACGCTGAAGGCCAAGTTCGACCTGTCCATTGACAAAGCAAATTTATTGCGTCTGGTGGCAAATCGGCTAGACACAAACCCGTAAGACCAGTTCCGGCCCAGGTCAACATCGCCTCTTGGAATTCGCTTAGAGGATATGGTTTTTTGTCCGATGTAAAAGATAAATTAGTACCTTCTAACTTAAATCCTAAGCCAAATCTGCGAGAACGTCTATTGAATAAAGCATCGAATAGAGGATATTTGAAAGCAGCGTCGTAATCGACTTTGTCCATTTTCTTACTCCTTGCTTGGTGTCAGAAATAATGAAAACGGCCGGGGGTTATTATTATGTACAAGAAGGCTCTTCAATGCTCCTCCTAATCACCATAGCCCTAATAGAATACACAAAGAATTGTGCCTTAGTCAATACCTATACCCCATTTTTGACAATTAATAAAAGAAGAAGGTAGAATGATTATCACTGTTATGTGTGTACATTATATTTTGCCAGACAATTTAACTGATGAGATAAGTGATTTTTCGGAATCCGTAAGAAATCATATTGCCCTTAGAGAGAAGGGGCAAGTTCGCATTGAAGAGGAAACGAAGTTCAAAGCCCTAAGAGTTTCTCATGGACTATACGAACAAAGAGAAAAAGACACTTATATGCTACGAATTAGATGCCCAGGAGGATTGATTAATCCCGACCAATTAATAGTCGTGGCCAATCTGGGTTTACTTTATGGATCTGGAGATGTTCATTTCACAACACGACAGGAAGTTCAACTCCATCAAATTAACCTTAAAGACATACCTGAAATCTTGTCCAATCTTTTTAATGCTGGATTGACTTCAAGAGGAGGCGGAGGCAATACCGTTAGGAATATCCTCTGCCCGGCGGATTCAGGACTAACAACAAGAGATATTTTTGATGTCTCTCCATACGCAGTGGGGTTAACATCAAAATTAATTTCAGAAAGCGAATCCTGGAATTTGCCAAGAAAATTTAAAATAGCTTTTTCAGACGACCTATCCGATATAGCTTATTCTAAATCGACCTGTTTGGGTTTTATCGCTTCAATTAAAGATGGTTTAGAGGGTTTTGAAGTTCATTGTGGTGGTGGACTTGGTAGGCATCCTGCTATCGCCAAACCTTTATTGGATTTTATTCCCAAAGAGAATCTTTATTACGCAACAAAGGCGCTACTTAAAGTTTACGATAGACATGGGAACAGAAAGAGTAAGCATTCGAGTAGAATCAAATTTCTTGTTTCCAAAATAGGGATAGATGAACTTTCTACATTGTTCCAAGAAGAGTATGCAGAATTACAAAAAGATAAAGGACTAAAGATAGATACTGAAGAAAGTGCTTTTGCTAATAAAGCATTATCATCGGATCTTAAAGTTGAGGAATTGGACAATGTAGATATTAATTTTGACCGCTTTGAAAAATGGAAAGAACGGTTTGTAACACCTCAAATACAAGGAGGCTTGGCGGCTGTAAAGATAATGATCAGATCGGGGGATTTAGAGACCCCAGACGCAGTTGAACTAAGCAGTTTTCTCAAAAACTTTGGTAGCAACAATATACGATGCGACAGGGATCAAAATATTTTACTCAGAAATATTCCATTGAAATATCTAACAAATTTGTTTTTAATAGTAAGCAAATTCAAAAATAGCATGGTCGATACGCCTATCTTTTTAGGGGAGATGATTAATTGCACCGGTGCTCAAACTTGTCAATTGGGGATATGTAAGCCAAGAGGTCTGGTTGAAGCTATCCATGAAGAACTTCTATCTAATAAGAATCTAGAACTTGATGAGCTAAAGAATTTCAGTATAAATTTATCTGGTTGCCCAAATTCTTGCGGGATGCATCATATCGCCGACATAGGGTTCTTCGGTAAGGTAGGTAGAAAAGACAGCAAGATATATCCTGCTTACAATGTTTTATTGGGAGCTGAGATGGACAAAAAAGAGCCTCAGTACGCTAAATTGGTTTCCTCTTTGCCTGCAAACAGAATCCCTGATTTGTTAAGTATCTTTTTAGAAGACTGGCTAGAACACAAGAAATCAAAGAACTTAAGCTACAAAGAGTATTTAGAAGCAAGGGGGACTCAGTTCGTTCAAGATTTATGCTCTACGTTTAATGACGAGATGCCCTCTATGGAAGAGAATATCAACGCTTACGTAGATTATACTCCCCCAGGACACGAAAAAAACACGGAGCCTTTGTCTTTAAAAGATATCGGCCAAGGAGAGTGCTCCGCGGGCGTGTTCGACATGATTGGAGTGGATAAAGGTTTAATTGAAAAAAATTTAAAATCTCTTAAAAATAACGGTGCTGCTCCAAATGAGGAGAGGACAATTATTCTTAAAGATACACTTCTACATTCAGCTAGAATGCTACTTATTACAAAAGGAATTTCAACTACCAAGGAAGAAAAAATATTTTCATCTTTCAAAAAGCATTTCATAGTTGGGGGTTTGATATCAGATAAATATCTTGTTCTCATGGATGAAAAAGTAAGAGGGGCTCAAAACAATCCTCAAGAAATTATGGATTTCGAAGAACTAATAGTAGGACTAGCAAGTGACGTAATAAATATTTACGACGAAATGGATGATTCGTTAAGATCGCTAAAATCAAACAACTAGATTAAAATTCAAACTATAATTTACGGTAGCAGTATTTGAACTATGTCTCTTTTCCGTAATCGTATGTCGTTCCCTCTAGCGTCGGCATTTCATCAAAATTCAACGTCGGCGGAGGAGTTGCTGTTCGCCACTCCAAAGACTTCGATTTGTACGGATTACGCTCTGTAGTTGCGGATACCGGCCTTAGAAGAGTGTGGAGCATAACCAGTATCCCTATGGTAAGGATATAAGTACCTACAGTTGATAGTTGATGAATAAATTCAAATTGAGGATCGTAATTAAAATATCTTCGTGGCATCCCCCTGGTTCCAACTACAAATAGAGGATAGAAAGTTAGGTTGAATCCAATAAACGTGAGTACAAAAGCAATTTTTGCTTTTGTTTCATCAAATACCTTTCCCCACATTTTAGGGTACCAGAAATGCACCGCTGAGAAAAAGCCAAAAACCGTTCCTCCAAACATTGTGTAATGCATATGGGCAACAACAAAATAAGTATCATGAAGATATATATCTGTAGCCAATGCGGACATATGCATACCAGTAGTACCACCAATTGTAAAAAGAAAAATAAAAGCCAGAGTATGTAACATAGCTGCGCTAAGTTCAATGGACCCCTTGTACATTGTAGCGACCCAATTAAAAACTTTAATTGCTGTAGGAATTGCAACTAGAAACGTTATAACGGAAAAGACGACATTCATGAATGCTGACTGGCCACTTGTAAACATGTGGTGCCCCCAGACTAAGAAACTTATAACAGCTATACCCACACTTGAGTAGGCTATTGCCTTATAGCCAAAAATTGGCTTTCTTGAAAAAACCGGTAGAACCTCTGAGACAACACCCATGGCAGGAAGAATCATTAAATATACAGCGGGGTGTGAATAAAACCAGAAGAAGTGTTGGAATAGGACTGGATCGCCTCCCTTGGCCGGATCAAAAAATCCAAGCCCAAACCACCTTTCAAAAATTAATAAAACTAGGGTGATTCCAACAACTGGGGTCGCTAAAACCTGTATGATAGCCGTTGCATAACTTGCCCAGCAAAACAATGGTAGATTGTTCCACGTCATTCCTGGTGCTCGAAGCTTATGTATTGTAACAATAAAATTAATCCCTGTTAGAATAGATGAAAAACCCAAAAAGAATACGCCCGTAGTGATCATAATCACGTTTGTCTGGCTGTCAATTGAATACGGAGTGTAAAAAGTCCAGCCGGTATCAACTGGAGCAGCGAGGGAAACCAGGCATATGATTGCCCCTATACAGAAAAGCCAAAAACTCAGTAGATTCAATTTGGGGAAGATTACATCTCTGGCGCCAATCATTAGTGGAATTAAGAAATTTCCAAAACTTGCAGCAATCCCTGGAATGATGAATAGGAAAATCATTATCGCTCCATGAAGCGTGAATGAGACATTGTACAATTGGGCATTCATTATAGTTTGACTACCAGTAAGATGCTCGGTCCGAACTAAAATAGAAAAAAGCCCACCTACTAAGAAAAAAACTGATACAGCAATCAGATACATAACCCCTAATCTTTTATGATCAAGGGTGTAGAACCATGTCTTCCAAAAGGGAATATCCGAATCTTTACCAGCTGTTAGATAATTATCACCAATTATTTCACTCATATAAACATCATTCTCCTAAATCACCTCAACACCTTTATGTATTCAATCATTGAGGTAATTTGTTTGTCAGTAAGGACTCCTTTGTATGCCGGCATCACGGGCTGATAGCCTTTAACTATTTTTGCAGATGGAATTTCTATTGATGCTCTTAAATAATTTTCATCAGCTATACTAGAAGTGCCATCTTCAAATTTTCTTTTTTTGCCAAACAAACCTTTCCAGGTGGGACCCACTCCTGAAGAGCCATCAATGCTATGACAAGCATTGCAACCGTTTTTTAAATACAAATCTTTTCCTTGTTCTTTTAAGTTGCCACTAGCAACCACTGATTTTTTCGAATCTTTGCTTCCTTTTTCCCATGCGTAGAAGTCCTCTTCAGAAAGAACATGGACAATCCCTTTCATGTCTGAGTGGGCCACCCCGCAATATTCGGCACAATAGATTACGTAATCCCCAACTTTGTTAGGTGTAAAATTAAGAAAGGTGTACATATTGCCAACTACGTCTTGTTTGACCCGAAAAGCGGGAACATAAAAACTATGTAGGACATCTTCTGAAGTCATTACCAACCTTACAGGTTTGTTTACTGGCAGATAAAGTTCGTTGAATGTTTTTTTACCATCTGAATAATCAAAACTCCACATCCATTTCGTTCCAGTTACATTAATTTCGTATCCAGCCGGATCTATTTTTTGAGTTTGCAGATAAGGGAATAACGCAACAAAAAAAATTATAAAAACAAGGATAGTGGGGGCAACCGTCCAAGTCGTCTCCAGAAACGCATTGTGCCTCAAGTCAGGTGTGTAATCATCATCGGTTTTCTTTTTATATTTAATACAGAAAAAGATTAGTATCAATCCAATAGCTACCGTAAAAAAAATCGATATCCAAGATATGAATGCCAATACGTTATCAACAGACGCAGCTACAGTGGACGCTTGAGGAGGCACCCAAGAAATGATAGAAAAATTAAAGAAGTGCAACAGAGTTTGAATCATAGCGCTCGATATCGGAAGAAAGCTGTAATAAATATTTACAAATTACAGTTTCTTATTCCAATTCCTCCTGTGTTCCTTATGTAATTTCGAATATGTCCCTTCGGAATAAAATTTATCGTAAAAATCCAAATCAATAACATGTGATTGGACCATCATCCTTGTATACATTGTGTCAGAAAAAGCTGGAAAGCTTCCGTAAGTTTCATATATATAGTTACACAAATCTTTTACAACCATAATTTCTTTTTTGGTTGGTCTCCTTGTTGCATCCAAGACCGCTTGAGATTCTTTATATGGCATCTTGTCGGTTTCCCAGTTCGTCCATTTCATGTCATTGAACGCATCAACAGCTTCACCCATGTTCGCATAATAAGGAGGGCAAAATCCGACAAAATGTCCGTCCAACCCTACAGGAATTGCCGTAACTGTAGACCCCCAATCGCTATCTGGGTGATCTGAATCTATACATTTAAAACCTAAGCCATTTGAGTCTGGATCCGCACCCAACATATATCTGCTAGCAAAACCTGTAAAAAGCCAGCCACCTAACCCGAGTGCTTGTTGAGCAAGGTTAACATTCTGACAAAATAGTGGTTGTTCCGCCATATAAGCACTCGCAAACCTAATTTCGGCTTCTATCAAATTAAGAGATTTGTCTTTATTAAGAAAACCGTTTTTGAGCCACTTTTCAGTTCCTGCTGGTCGTAAATTTTTAAGTTCGTCTAAAAAATTATATCTATGCCCTATTCTCTCATAGAAAAACAAAATATTTATTAACCCAGCGGATAAATCTGTTACCGGTATCATAAGTGTCGATCCAGGTTTGTTAACATTCCATGTATTATGTATAGCTAGCCCCGGTGGCTCCTTCGCTAATTCGGCTCTCTTGTCGCTTATTTTTATCCGACATTCATCAAAAAACTGAAGTATGACATCAAGCCGTTTTTCTGGTTTTAAAGACTTAATCCCTCCTAAACTATTCATAATCTTGTCGTTTTGTTTGATCATGTATGTCCCATTATCGTTTGTATAAAAAATCTCTGTTCTATGTATATCCCCAAGAGACGGAATCGTTTTGCTAACAAATTTAACTTCTAAATCTAATCCTTTTTCGGGAGGAAAATCTGACAGATTTAAACCCTTCATTCCGCCCCCCGCCCAAATCAATAAGGCTTCCTCGAGTTCGGTTAAGGGTACTGGCTTATGTGAAGATTTATATTTTAGAGGACCGGAAGGAATCTCGCCGCCCATTTGAAACCTTCTAGATCTTCTATCTAGAAGAGACTCGAATAATGAGTAACCAAAAAACTCCTCTAACCCCTTCGTGCGTTCTCGAGCCATAGCACTAATTAGTCTTATGCGAATTCAAGACATTGTCAACAAGTGTTTTAAGTTAAAACAGAGCATAGGTATATTGACTAAGGTGCAAGTCTACGGCTTCACAAAATCCAGATGGGTACGCAAGAGATTACCAACGATTACATTAATCTAAATCTACGACTTCGCAGGATCCAGATGAGCACGCAAGCGTTTGGCTGGATTGAGTACGATCTTCTTTCTCGTAATTAGATAATTTTTCCCAATTTAGTTTTGCATTATGCCTTTCCATCCAATCTAAATACTCTTCTTCGCTCATTTCTTGATAGGGGGCTTGCTTATAAGAGGTATCATCGTATGGTAGAAAGCTAACTCCACTACAAGCATCAAAGTTGTCCCAAATCCATTTTTGGACATCTATCCATTCCTTTTCTTTTACGTTGATAGTAACAGAGGGCTTATGTTCGCACCAATGAGTATTGTAAAGTTTCCAAATTTCTAAGTGCTCCATGGCTGTAAGTTCTTTTCTCGTCATAGAAGAATTAGGACTCATCTGAGGAAAATAAAACACGGATGTATTCTCAGGCTTCATAACATCATCCTCGTTGTACACTCCGTTTTCTGTCATAAATTTACAAATAGGATCATTTTTAGAGATTCGAACTGTTCGCAGATAATACCTGCCATATCTTGGATGTATACCTGATCCACTATCGACCAACTGAGAAACGGTTCCCGATGGCTTTATACATGTTATAGCCGCAGCTTGATTAATCGAAAGCTTTTTAGCAAAATTCAGGTTCGTTTTTATTGCTAATTTTTTTAAATCATTTAATTCGTTTTTCAAATCTTCCGACGGAGTAGCAAAGAATTTATTGTCAAAAATCCCAGTCAAACTAACCCCTAGAAGTGCTTCCTCCTCAGTATTGTGCCTCCAGTTTTTACGTAAATATCTGAAATCTGTAAGCGTCGCCTGAAATGTACCAAGAATTGTGGCCAATCTTACTTTTCGTTTAACATCATCCAGGGTGTCGTCAGAGCGCAACACACATTCGGTAAGATTGCAGAACTCCTCGGATCTTAAGATGATTTCAGAGCATGGGTTTGTTCCAAAATCAAAATTAGGGTCCCTCCTGTTAGTCCTAAGAACTTGTAGCTTGGATGCTTCCCGATTAAAAATTCCTCTTTCACCAGATCTAGATTTAATCAAAGAAAGCCATTCATCCATAAATGTTTCTAATTCGGGTTTTTTGTCATAACATGCACTATTATTTGCTAGAGCCCTCTGAGGATTTTCTTCCCACCAAGAAGAGTTTTTTGCTGTACGCAATTCAGTATCGTCAATATCGGACAATGATATTAGAGCTGAACGTCGTACTCCCCCAACAATAACAATCTCTCCTATCTTGCACATAATATCATGACATTGAAGACAACTAAGTTTTTGCCCTTTTGATTCATTGAAGATTTTTATTGCAAACTCCATGAGCTCAACAAGTGGCTCGGGGCCACTGGCCCTTCCTCCCATGGTTTTTAAAGGCGATCCTTTTGGTCGAATTTGAGTTACGTCCCATCGGGGGATTCTGCCAGCATACAATAGAGAAATTAATTTTCTAAATGCTGTAGCCCACCCAATTTTTGAATCATCTACAAGAATTATCTCGCTGGACTCTACAATTTCGTCGGGTACTTTTGGTAATTTTTCTACAAATTTTTTCTCTACGCTGAATCCAACTCCTGTGCCACACATCAATATATACATTGCCTCATCAAAGGATTTAGGATTATCAATATTAAGGAATGAGCAATTGTACCCAGCCACATTGTCTCTCTTCAGCGCCTCACCAGCTGTCATTAGACATCTCATAGAGGGCATAATCTCAAGATTGCTTATTGCTTTTTCGAGCTGTTTTCTTAGTCGGGCTGGGAGAGTATAATTATTTTTCTTTTTTAGATGTGTCTCAAAAAAATCGAGATATCTTTTTACCGTCTCCCCCCAGAATTCCCTTCTTTGTTCCTTTTCATTCCACCTAGAATATCGACTGGCATAGATGAATTTTTGATATTCATCGAGATCGTTATTCTTTTTTAAAAATTTTGCTCTTCTAAAACTTGCCAAAGGACTGGCCGCTTCCTTTTGCTCTAAAGAAATTTGTAGCAATCTAGTCTGTTTTAGCAATTCAAAATCATAAAGATAGTCTGGTAATTTCACTTCTGTGGATTCGTTCTTAATCATTCTTCCTTCTCCTCTACAAATTCGATTTCTCCATTCTGCACTGATTTCACTAGTTCTACAATTAAGGCCATTCTCCTATCATCACAATCGATTTTCAAGGTATGTTGTCGTGTTTTTTGAACGTGATTGTTTGAATCCGATTCTCGTAGTTGGGATCTGTTCGCTCTATATAAGATATACGATTTAGCCACATCAAACATCTCATATTTCATTAGATTTTTTTCAACAATATCCTGAATGTTCTCAACATTGGGGGTGAAATTCGTGAACTTGCCTGAAATTTCATAACAGATATCATCCACAACATTATTTAGGGCCTTTTTTGTTACTTTGGTATCTGTTGCATCAACCGCTGACAATATAGCATTAAAAATTCGCTCCCTATCAAAAAGGACCTCTTCGCCGGTTCGTTTAACTACATACGAATTACCATTTTTATTCTGTCTCATATGACCTCCTCATTTGCTTGGGGAGACAACCAAGAATACCACAATATGTAGTGGCGTGTCTTATTTTATATCAGCATATAGTGTGTTTGTCAAAGGATTTATACTTTTTTTTTCATACTTCACATCAAGCAGAGAAATAGGCACAAAACAGGCCATATTTGCGCCCTTATTCAACTAGCCCCCGTTCCCGACACAGAACCTTTTGGGGGGTGAATTTTGCATTACGATGTTCTAATTTCTATCGTTTTTTGTTTCTTAACAGGTTCATTTTTAGGAAGAGTAAGAGTAAGTACCCCATCTGTTAACTTGCTATTGATCCCATCGATATTAACCATATCCGGGATTATGAAACTTCGGTTGTATTTACCCTCAAATCTTTCCTCACGTATGTTGGGACCCGCTAGTGCTTTATCGTCCTTTTTGATTTCCGAAGAAATTGTAAGAAAATTGTCTTCAACGGTAACGGATACATCTTCCTTTTTTGCACCAGGAAGATCTACTTCGATAACAAAAGATTTGTCATCTTCCCCTATATCAACCCTTGGTGATTGGTTCTCCAATCTCGAAAAAGGATAAAAAAACCGGTCAAAAAGATTGTTTCTTAACAGTATATTCATAGTGACTACCTCCATAAGCTAAAGGTAGTAATTGTTGACAAAAAATCAATAGTTGATTTTACTATTGTAGGAATTTAATCGCTATGGCTAGATTATTAATAATTTTTCTTTTTGTTTTTACTCTACAATCTCTATCTGATGAACAGCAGATAACAAGAGCCGATAGTCACGCCCCCATAAGCATCATGGGCGATCACTATCACAAGCAAGGAGAAATA
>PCAG01000038.1 GCA_002730475.1 Spirochaetales bacterium
AATCTTTGTACCATCCATCTAAATTAGTTAGCCAAACTACCAGTGTTGGAGCAGTTTGTAAGTGAAGCTCATTAAATGCGGATACACACCCAACAATTTCATCCCATTTCTTCTTTGGATAAGTTGCCTTATCAATTACTAAAGCCTCAGTAGAATTACAATTGCCTTGACATGAGGCATATCTAGCAGCTTGAAGAATTACTTGAATTTTCCAATCCTCAACCTTTTTCCAGCTCTTATAAAACCTAATACTTCTTCTTTTTCCTATTGCTTCTAATAGTTCCATGGTTCATCCTCCCGTTAAGAATTTGATTAACTTAACTATATGAACATAATTAAATAATAAAATGGATAGCTCTTCATGGCAATTTATCGTTGGCGTACGCGCTGTAAGTACAAGGCTTGACAGATTCTTATCAGATAATTTGACTGATAAATCAAGGTCTTATATTGCGAAATTAATCAAGGGAGGGTACGTCTTGTGTAACAACAAAAAAACAAAGGCATCTTATTTGTTAAGAGAAAAAGATTTAATAATAGTATCCCCACCTAAATTACAAGTCTACGATTTAAAGCCTGTTGACATTCCAATTGAGTTTATTTTTGAAGATGACGATATAGCAGTGATTAACAAGCCTGCACCACTTAGTGTACATGTGGGATCGGGAATTACTGATCCAACACTTGTTAATGCCTTGCTCTATTATTGTAAGAATTTGTCTGGAATTGGGGGAATTATGAGGCCAGGAATAGTACATAGACTAGATAAAGAAACATCTGGGATTATGGTAGTTGCAAAGAACGATTTGGCACACAGAAATTTGTCGAATCAGTTTAGCAATAGAGAAATAAAGAAAAGCTATCTGGCTTTGGTGCACGGTATTCCCAGAGACGAAAAAGGTTTGATTGATATTGAGATTGGAAGAGATAAAAACAATAAAACAAAAATTTCTCAGAATTCAAATTCTCCTAAATCTGCAATCACGGAATGGGAACTAAAAGAAGCCTTTGATAAATTTTCACTTATAGAAGCGAGACCATTAACTGGTAGGACTCATCAAATTCGAGTCCATTTAAGTCTACTGGGGCATCCTATTTTGGGAGACAAAGTTTACATGAAGGGTTTCAACTCAAATATTGATAATCGATTAAAAAAAATCGTTAAAAGGCATTTCTTACACGCAGAATCTTTATCTTTTCGCCATCCAACCAATAAGAACGAAATTCAATTGTCCGCAAAATTACCTAGGGATTTGGATATCATAATGGAGTATCTGGGAACATGATAAAGAATTACTTAAATTCGAAATCATTGTCTGCTATAAATGGAATCGAACATTATTTTGGAAAAAGAGATTTTATACTTCCTAATTCAGAGAAAGCATATTTCTTAAATCAACTCCATAGTGACAAAGTAATTTTTATATCTGATGATTTTGATTTTAATGAACGAAAAGATGGAGATGCAATAATAACTTGCAAGCGAAATTTATTTATTGGCGTACGCACTGCTGACTGTGTACCAATATTGTTAAGTGATGAGAATTCTAATTTCGTTGCTGTAGTCCATGCTGGCTGGAGAGGAACATTCTACAACATTGTGAATAAAACCATAGAAAGAATTCTAAAAGAATTTAATTGCAACCCAGAAGATATTATTGCTGCTCTTGGTCCCTCTATTGGGGCGTGTTGTTACGAGGTTAGTAAACCGTTGTGGAACAAGTTTAACTATGAGCACATCCTCTCTTCTGATGATTCTAATCAGATTGAAGAAAAATATTATTTAAATCTACAAAGTATCAATAGAAATTTCCTAAAGGGCAGTGGCGTACGGCAAATCGATTTGCTTACTAAATGTACAAAGTGTGAGGATGATTTCTATTCATACAGAGGAGATAAATCCAAAAAGGATAGCCAGATTAGCATTATCAAACTTAATTAGATATTATAAATACTTTGATAATGAAGAGGATAAAATGTTAAGTATTGGTGGCGTAATTCAAAATGAAGATTATGGTGCAGTGCAGGATGTTATTGACAATGAGCAATTACCTCATTCTAGCTATACCGTTACTGTAAAAAACGAAAACAAAGGCAAGGGTTCTTTGCCGATTAAACTTTATGTTATTGAATTAACTACTGCCAGTCTCGCTATTGGTTTTACACTTCCTAATACTACAAAAATAGAAGAAGATGTTTCATTAACTTTTACAACATATCCGGATGCTCAAAGACCTAACCCAGAATATTTAAAATTTAAATGTAAGTTCTCAGATAAACAAAAAGAAGAGAAACGTGACGGAGACCCTCTTGAAAAACTTGAATATGTTGGCTACAAACTTGAGAAAGATTATAATGAAAGAAAAGCTACTTTTTATTTGTTCGACTATCAACGTATAGGAAATACATAATTTGATTATGAAAAGAAAAACAATTGTTCTTGCCTATTCGGGGGGACTCGATACTTCGGTAATACTCCACTGGTTAAAGGAAAACTATAATGCCGACATAGTGGCATACATTGCCAACCTAGGGCAACAAGAAGATCTTAAAGCTATAGCGAAGCGAGCAAAAAAAGTTGGTGCCGCCAAAGTTTATGTCGAAGATTTAAGAAATGAATTTGTAAAAGAGTTTGTTTTTCCGATGATACAAGCAAGCTCAATTTATGAAGGTAATTATCTACTTGGCACATCTATTGCTCGCCCCTTGATTGCAAAAAGACAAATTCAAATAGCGAAAAAAGAAAAAGCTTTTGCGGTGGCACATGGCTCTACAGGGAAGGGGAATGATCAAGTGAGATTCGAACTTACTTTTAAGGCGTTAGCCCCAAAAATTGATATAATAGCCCCTTGGAGGATTTGGGATCTTAAATCAAGGGAATGTTGTATCGACTATGCGAAAAAAAATAAAATTGCTGTACCGGTTACTAAGTCCAAACCCTATAGTTGTGATAGAAATATTTATCATGTCAGTTACGAGGGGGGTATTTTAGAAGATCCTTGGGTTGAACCGCCTCCAGAAATGTATGAAATGGTTAAGAATCTAGAAAAAACGCCAAACAGACCTACCTATATTACTATCTCGTTTAGAAATGGGACGCCTTATGCTTTAAATGGAAAAAAAATTAATCCAGTCAACCTTTTAAGAAAATTGAATAAAGTCGGCGGAGATAATGGTGTTGGCGTGGTAGATATTGTTGAAAATAGATTTGTCGGAATAAAATCTAGAGGAGTATACGAAACACCTGGTGGGACGATTTTGAACGTTGCGCATAGGGCTATAGAGTCGATAACTATGGATAGAGAAGTGATGCACTTAAGAGATTCGCTAGTGCCGAAGATATCTCAACTAATTTATAACGGGTTTTGGTATTCACCTGAGATGAAAGTGCTGATGACCTTCGTTAAAGAATCTCAGAAGAACGTAACAGGGGATGTAAAAGTAAAGATATATAAAGGTAATGTAAGAACAGCGGGTAGAAAATCTAAATATTCGTTATACAATTCAAAGCTAGCTACATTTGAAAAAGATAATTTATATAACCAGAGTGATGCAACGGGCTTCATACAACTTAATTCTTTAAGGCTGATTTTAAATAAGCTTAAGAATTAGATGGATTTATCTTCTTTTGTCTTTGATTTACCAAACGATTTGATTGCAACACGGCCATCTAAGCCGAGGGGCTCATCGAGTTTATTAGTAGTCGATAGGAAATCTGAAGAAATAAATATTACAAAGTTCAAAAACATTATAAATTATATTGCCGACGGGGACTTGTTGATATTTAACGATACCAAAGTTGATTCGGTTTTATTATTTACTAAAGATGAAAAAAACAATTCAAGAGAAATGTTACTAGTAAGAGAAATTGACCAACGAACCTGGACTGTGTTAACTAAGAATCCAAAAAATACACGAATTTCTTTCTCTAATGGGGCGGAAGGCTATTTAAAAAAAATAAATGAAGAATGGCACATTGTTTTTGATTGCGAATCCAGAGAAGTAATTCGAGAATGTGGCAAAATGCCAATACCACCCTATATAGGCAGGAATCCAGATGATTTTGACAAAATTGATTACCAAACAGTCTATGCAAAAAAGTCAGGATCCATTGCTGCCCCAACAGCAGGATTACATTTTTCAAAGGAACTAATAACATCCATGGAAGAAAACGGAGTCGATATAGACTACCTTACTCTTCACGTTGGGCTGGGGACTTTTCTTCCTGTTAAAGAAAAAGACATTACGAAGCACAAAATGCATCAAGAGAGTTTCTTTATCCATAGAGAATTAATTGAAAAGATTAAAAAGAACAAAAAGGAAAAAAAAAGAATTATTTCTGTGGGCACTACAACTTTAAGAGCTATCGAATCCTGCCAGTCTGATAGTGATTATGCTAACAAATGGGTCGAAACAGATTTGTTCATTAAGGATGGCTTTCAATTTAATTTTGTAAATGGGTTAATAACAAATTTTCACTTGCCAAAATCAACACTTTTGATTCTAGTTTCAGCTTTTCTTGGATATGAGTTAACGATGGAATGTTACAAGCTTGCAATAAAAGAAAGGTTAAATTTCTATAGCTATGGAGATGCAATGTTGATTATATAATGTTTACTCAAATTGCATTATTTTTTTTTTGAAGATAAAATCTTTTTATGCCCGGAAATTCTTTTGGAAACCTATTTAAGATTACTACCTGGGGTGAGTCTCACGGAAAAGCCGTAGGTGTTGTAATCGATGGCTGCCCAGCCGGACTTTCTCTCACCGCTAAAGATATTCAATTTGAGCTTGATAGGCGTAAACCTGGTCAAAGTATTCTCACGTCGCAAAGAAAAGAAGATGACAAAGTAGAAATTCTATCTGGGCTTTTTAAGAATAAAACGACTGGTGCTCCAATTTCAATGCTTGTTCATAATATTGATGTTATTTCCAAATCGTATGAAGACTTTAAAGATATATATCGTCCGGGACACGCAGATTTAACTTATGATGAAAAATATGGATTCAGAGACTATAGAGGGGGAGGCCGATCTTCTAATAGAGAAACGGTAGGGAGAGTAGCTGCTGGAGCAGTTGCAAAAAAAGTTTTAAATAAAATAGGCATCAAAACTTACGGATATGTTTATCAAATCGGGGATATCAAGATAGAAAAAATCAATCTCAAATATATAGAAAAAAACCCTCTAAGATGTCCAGATAAAAATAAATTTAAACAAATGAGTTCAATTATTGATACTGTGAGAAGAGAGGGTGATTCGATTGGTGGGGTAATTGAAGTACGAACCATTGGGCTTCCCGCAGGCCTTGGGTCCCCAGTGTTTAATAAAATTGATGCTAGATTAGCATCATCAATAATGAGCATAGGTGGTGTGAGAGGATTTGAAATTGGAATGGGTTTCGCAATTGCGGAAAAAAAAGGATCCGAAGTTAACGATGTCATGACAGGGAAGAGGAAAGGAAAAGTGACGTTTTCTTCAAATAATGCGGGTGGCATGCTAGGTGGAATCACCAACGGCCAAGATTTAATTCTAAGGTTTGCTTTAAAACCAACCTCATCAATTTTAAAACCACAAAAATCAATCGATAAATCTGGTAAGGTTAGAAATTTAAAAATTAAAGGTAGACATGATCCATGCCTATGCCCAAGAGCTGTTCCGATTGCAGAGGCAATGGTTAATTTGGTATTAATCGATGCCATGTTTGAAAATAAACTTTCAAAAATTGAAAGCTTATTTTAAAAATTTACTCGTTTTATTTGAAGATTGCTTCGGCTGTACTTGAGGCTAATCCCTTTTTTAAGTCAAAACCGGTATTTTCTAAAATATTTTCAACGGCGGTAATTACCGAAATGATATCATCTTTATGGACATCCCCCATATGAGTTATTCTAAAAATTTTACCTTTTGCTTGATCCTGTCCACCAGCAACAATAATCCCATATTTTTCTTTCAATTCCTTGACAATAATTCCAGCATCAATATTATCTGGGGACATTATTACTGATAGTGCCGTACTAGGGTTGTTCGGAGCAAAAGATGCAAGTCCGATTGCTTGAAAACCTTTTCTTGTAGCTTCTGACATAATGGAATGTTTTTTATAAAGACCATCCAAACCAATATCGTTAAAATAATTCAAAACAGCATTGAGACCGATTATCAACGTTAAAGCTGGAGTCCAAGGAGAGGTTTTCTTTAAACTATTTTTTAATGCGGCCCCTAAGTCGAAATAAAACTTTGGTAAATCTGATTTTTTTGAGAACTCCCATGCTTTTTTGCTAAGAGAAAGAAAAGCTAGTCCTGGTGGTAACATGAATGCCTTTTGTGAGCCACCAATCAATATATCAATCCCCCAATTATCAAATTCAATTGGAAAAACGGCTACACCAGAAATACCATCTACGATTAATATCACATCGTCCCTATCTCTTGTCATAGTGGCAATTTCTTTAATTGGATGTCTTGCTCCGGTCGAAGTTTCGCTTGCTTGAACTAACACTGCTCTTATCTCTTTATTTTCAGAAAGAGCTTTTTGTATTTCGATAGAATCAACCGCATGTCCCCACTCCACCGAAATTTCTATTACTTCAATGCCAAATGCTTTACATATCTTTGACCACCTTTCACCAAATTTTCCACCGTTTACCACTAGAGCCTTATCTCCTTTGGATAAGGTATTCGATACAGCTGCTTCCATAGCACCTGTTCCAGACGAGGCAAGTATTAGAACTTCTTCTTTGGTTTGAAAAACACTTTTCAGCCCCTCAGTAGCCGTATAAAAAATCTCTTCAAATTCTTCTGTTCTATGGTGAATTATCGGTTTTGCCATTTCCAGCATTACAAATCTTGGAACAGGGACGGGACCAGGTGTTAATATGAGATTTTTCAATTTATACTCCCTTTAGGCAATAAAAATGTTAGATTAAATATAACATTATTTGCAAGGTAGAAAAATGATTGAGTTAAACCAGATTGTAAAAGATTTTCACATAAGACTTAAGAAAGTAAGAGACTATCTTTGACCCAGATACCCAAACAAAACGTTTAGACATACTAGAGAAGGATAGTGAAAAATCAGATTTTTGGAACGACAAGAGTAAAGCACAAAGTGTATTAAAAGAAATATCAATTATTAAAAAGAATCTGGAAATTTATCAGGCTCTCGAATCTGAATTAAACGATTCGACCGAACTTATAGATCTTTATAAATCAGAAGATGCAGATATCAATTTAATTGAGGAATTGACACAATCTTTAAACGGATTTCGTAAGATTTTGGAGGAGTTCGAAATCAAGATGATGCTTTCTGGAAAAGATGATACAAAGAATGCAATCTTATCCATCAATTCTGGAGCTGGTGGAACCGAAGCGCAAGACTGGGCACATATGCTATCTAGAATGTATTTAAGATATGCGGAAATCAATAATTTTAAAGCTGAATTTTTAGACATTTTAGATGGAGAAGAAGCTGGTATAAAAAACTGTACCATTCTGATTAAAGGAGAATTTGCATATGGTTTTTTGGGCAACGAAACCGGAGTTCATAGGTTAGTTCGAATATCTCCTTTTGATTCAAATAAAAGACGACACACTTCTTTTGCTTCCGTGTCCGTTCTTCCTGAGGCTGAAGAAAATATCGATATTAATATAGATGATAAAGATTTAAAAGTAGAAACTTTTAGAGCAGGTGGAGCTGGTGGTCAGCACGTTAATAAAACTGACTCTGCTGTGAGAATTACCCATCTTCCGTCCGGAATAGTCGTGGGTTGTCAAAATCAACGATCTCAACATCAAAATAAAGCTTCGGCAATGAAAATTTTATCTTCCAAGTTATATGATATAGAAATGAATAAAATTAAAGAACAAGAAAAAAAAATTAATTCTGAGAAAAAGGATATAGGCTGGGGTAATCAAATTCGATCCTATGTATTGCATCCTTACAGAATGATAAAGGACCATAGAATCAACTTTGAAACTAGCAATGTTGAATCTTTTTTGGATGGCAATATCCAGGATTTAGTCCAGGATTTATTATCCAGTCAAAAATAGACCAATTTTACGATAGGGTCGTAGGGTCTCATGAAAACTTTGGAAACTCATCTATAATATATCCAATGACAAGAATTAAGAAGCGACTCATAGGAGTTGTAGCAAAACCCGATTTGAAAGGATTTGATAAAATCGTAAAGACCGTTGAGAAATGCGTGCGAGCACATTATAAATCTTCGGTTATAGTTGAGGGTCGTGATGGCGTATCTCGAGAGCATATTATGAGTGTGGCTGATGCTGTAATTGTTTTTGGGGGAGATGGTACACTGCTGCATGTTGCGGAAGAAGCGGCTATAAACAAAAAGTCTATATTAGGAATTAATTTGGGAAGACTAGGCTTCTTAACTGAAGCCCCCCTGAAATCTTTGGAGCAAGTACTTCAGAACCTACTTCAAGATCAACTTGTAAAAGACAACAGACGTCTTCTGCAGGCCAAGATATTTAAAGACAATAAAATGATTAAAAAAACTAATTTTCTTAACGACGTTGTAATAAATAAAGGGACCTTGGCGAAGATTATCAATCTTGATTTATATATCGATGAACTATTGGTCTCCAATCTTAGAGCGGATGGATTAATATTGTCTTCCCCAACCGGATCCACGGCTTACTCGCTTTCCGCGGGAGGGCCAATCGTCTCACCTGCACTACCTTTGGTCATAATTACACCAATTTGCCCCCATACGTTATCAAACCGCCCCTTGGTAGTTTCTCATGATTCAAAAATAAAAATCAAAATTGATTCATCAACTTATCCTGTTTTTGCTACATTTGATGGAAATGAGAGCCTGGAAATGGAGCATGGCTTTGAACTTATAGTGTCAAAATCTAGTCATGAGTTATCGCTTCTTAGGTCACCGAATACCCAGTATTTTGACGTATTAAAAGATAAGCTAATGTGGAGTAATAATAAATATGACAGAAAATGATAGAGAAATCTTTCTACATGATTGGGTTGTCGAAGAAATACAAAGGAAATATTCAAAAGAATTTAATGAAATAAAAATTAATACAACCCATAAAAAAGACCACCCCTTAAAAGATGAATACCCAGATATTATATTTGGCAACTACGGACAGATTGTTATGATTGGTGAAGTAGAAACGATTTCCAACGTTAATCCTAGCTCGGTCGACAAGTGGAAGACACTCCAGTCTCTTGGCTATACTTGCACTATTTTTGTACCAAAGAGCAAATTGAAACTCACTAGAGACTTGTGTTTCGAAAATAAATTGATAGAAAAGATTAAAATATCTTCTTTCTCAGTTGAGATTCCTATTAATTGAAAATTGGAGTTTTTATGTTGCTAATTCCGTTTAAAAATTCTCTACCTGATAATTTCTTTTGACCACTCCTTTGAATCTCGAGAATTTCTATACTTCCCTGTCCACACCCAGCAATTAATCTTCCACCCTTATTTATGAGTTGACCAGGATTGATATTAGAAGAATTATCCAGGGCTACTTTAAAAATTTTTACAATTTGATCTTTAAAATGTGTATGGGCGACTGGCCACGGATTACATCCTCTTATTAGATTCTTTATTTCTTTGGCATCTTTTTGCCAATCAATTAAAGCATCTTCTTTGTTGATTTTAGGAGCTAAAGTTGCTTCACTCTCATTTTGCGCTTTGCATTTATAAGCCCTGTTTGATATTAAACTGTCAGCAAACTCCATTAATTTTTTTGCACCTAGTATTGAAAGTTTCTCGGTCAACATTGACGTATCATCATCATCATTGATTTTAATTTTATGGCTAGAAATTATATCTCCTGTGTCCATTCCCGAATCCATTTTCATTATTGTGATACCTGTTCCCTTCTCGCCATTTATTAGTGCCCAATTTATTGGAGCGGCTCCTCTATATTTTGGAAGAATCGATGCATGCACATTGATACAACCGTATTTAGGTATATCTAAAATTTCTTTTGGTAGAATCTTTCCATATGCAGCAACAAATACAATATCGGGATTGATAGATATTAAGGTCTCTATGGTTTTATAATTATCTTTTAATTTGTCAGGTTGTAACAAGTTTAAATTGTTGTCAATGGCAAATTTCTTTACTGGATTAAAGATTATCTCCTTCCTTCTTCCCACTGGTTTATCTGGTTGGGTAACAACAAGTTCAACATTATATTGATTATTTAATGCTTCCAAGATTCTTGAAGCAAAACTAGGAGTGCCCATAAAAACTATCTTCATATTTTTGTTATTTTATCATATTTAATGCACTCCACTGGAATGAGAGAATTTTATTGTTTATATTTACGTTTTATGGGAAAAATCGAATCTTTGTCACGGACAATACTCCTTCTTTGTTTCCTATTATTGAATGATTCCTATGGTGAAAGTCTAGAAAATTTGGACAATCTAGTTGAAAAATTAAGCCCATCAGTTGTAAGAATAGAAACCACGAGCAAAGAAAAAGATTTTAATATGACAGGAGATCCGTTTTTTGATGAGTTTTTTAGAAGGCAATTTGGTAACCAATCCGGAAAGAAATCAAGACCAGGATTAGGATCGGGATTTATATATGGCAAGAATGGCTTTGTTGTTACAAACTTTCATGTTGTCAAAAACGCGGATGATATATCAATAGTTTTAGATAATGAGAAAAAATATGAAGCTAAAATAATTGGAACTGATGCTCGTACCGACTTAGCTCTGTTAAAAATCGACATACGAGACCCAATCAACGAGGTTCAAATTGGAAACTCTGATTCACTAAGAATAGGAGAGTGGGTAATCGCTATTGGTAACCCGCTTGGATTGGGCACTACGGTTACAACTGGAATTATTAGTGCCAAAAGTCGA
>PCAG01000039.1 GCA_002730475.1 Spirochaetales bacterium
TCAAAAGTAAAAAGAATAATCTCGTACAATTATACTAACGAAACTAACATGAAGCTGATTAGAGATAGCGGAATAGAGCTTGTAACCGTAGTCATATAATCAGATTTTTGCAATCTGTTTTGCCATTGGGAAGATACCACTTATCACTTTAGCAATAGCGACAGCAATATCCATATGTTCTTTTTGTGTTCCATGGCCACTTCTGAGCTCAATATAATGAACCCAGCTTCTTAATGTCCCATTCATGTACATCCTACTAACTGTGTTACCTTCAGGTAAAACAGCTCTAGCCTGCTCTTTCGCAATACCGTTACGAATAGCCCAGTTGTAAGTATTTTTTGCAAGCTCAATTAATTCTGACTGTCTTTCATCCCATTCCTTTAGTAGTGATACATCATCAGTTGGAATAGAGTTCTGTCTATTTTTCGTATCTTGCAATCTAGCCTCTCGTATCACGAACGATAAGTCTTTAGTTGGGTCCGCATATCTCTGACTAAATTCCTGGAAACTAAAAGATCTATGCCTGAGAATTTGTCTCGCAATATCTCTTGTTGTCTCAATTTCAATACATGCGCTCACCATCTCCAATGGAGACCAGTGTTTATTTGCAATCAAATAATTGATTAGTTTTTCGCTTGTCTCATTGTTAATTTGATTTGATGGATTAGAAACTCTCGCACAAAAGGCTATTAGCTCTTGAACGTTAGAAATCCCTTCATCATGAAATTCATTAGTTGGTGTGGAATAGCTTACTAGTCGTATCTTCATTTCTTTAAATAATTCTACTACTTAAGGATTCTATCATTATATCTAAAAAATCATCTATCGAATAATTAATAAAATTTATATTGATTGTATCAAAATCAACATTCTCATAGTTCATATCCGACTCACTGATAATACGTACTTGTTCGTCCCTTTTTAGAACTATTTCAATGAAAGAGTATGTTATAGGCGAAATATAATCATCCACCAAGACAATTAAGCTGTCACAAGCATTAAGCATCATCCAAGAATCCCTTAAGTCCCACTGAGCAATCTCTTGTCCCCTAAAGGGAATACTAGGTTTCACTATGTTCTTTTTACAGGAAATGCATGAAAAGCTGCCTTGATTCTTTATGAATGATTCTGTACTTATATCCATTCCACAAGTTGAGCAATACATCCAACTGATGTTGCCCTCTAAATCAATAACGTTTTGAGGATCATTTACTTTCAATATTCCATCTATATTGAGATTAATTACCCCTAGTATGTGTTGGGATTTTTTTATTTGTAGAATTTTCTTATACCTGTCAGAGATAGCAAAAGGATAATTATCTTTTAAAAGATGAGTAATGCCAGCAAAATATTTATTTCTAGTTTCCTCATCGTTCCTAAAATCTTTGATTAATGGTCTATTCTCGTAACTTAAAAGTTTTTCATACCTACCTTCTTCATAAAAATTTTTTTCTATGATTAAGGCAGTTTGTTCAAAGTGGGCTACATCCTCACTTAAAATACTTTTGTTCATTTATCCTAATTCTATCATGGAACTAGTATTTTATGTAAAAACTAAACTCCTCTGATGTCACCCCATATAAGTTTATGTAATTGTGGCAGAACTTTAATGTTTAAATTATCTTTTAGGGCCAAATCTACAAGGAATGATATGTCGGTACCATAGACCGGCTGGAAAACGATTGTCGCCCTAAAATGCCTATGGGTAATAATTTGTTTAGCATACTCATAATCGCTTTTATCATTAATAACAAACTTAATTTGATCTTTCTCTTGTAAAGACTCAAGAATCGAGAAATCTGTTTTCTTTTCCATTGTAGATCCGGGACATTTACAATCCATACTAATTAATACATTCGGATTGTAGAATATTTCATTAGGTCTTATATGACCCGAAGTTTCGAGCAGTATATTGTATTTTTTCTGTATTAAGATATCAATTAAAGGAACCAGGACATCTTGCTGGAGAAGGGGCTCCCCGCCGGTTATACAGATATTTTTACAATCATGTGATTCGGCTTCTTGAATTATATCGTCTAGTGTTATATTTTGATAATCACTACCTTCAACTGCATGCATAGAATCACACCAAGCACATCTCAAATCACAGCCAAAAAGTCTAAGAAAAATTGTAGGGGCTCCGATTTGAATCCCCTCACCTTGAATAGATTGAAAAATTTCATTAACTCTTAGTTTCATAATTCTTAGTCTTTGGTAGCTCTATCAATTTCTCAGATGCCGCCCTCAAAACTAGTGGATCTGGTAGTCCGGCTTCTTCAAAACCTTTTGATCTTAAAATGTTTGCATGATCTTCGGATGATGGTGGATATCGTCCATCGTAACTCGTATGGGTATATGCAAGAGATGACCAACAGGGGTCTCCCAATTGATTTGCAAGTTTGATAATCTCAGATTTTTTTAAATTTATAACGGGGGTTAAAATCTCAATCTTTTTTTCCAGGGAAAGTGAAATTGTTTCTGTCATGCTAGTTATAAAATCCTGTCTACAGTCTGGATATCCTCCAAAGTCCTCCTGGCAGACTCCGATGATAATTGTTGAAATATTTTTCGAATAAGCTCTATTGGCAGCAATCGACAAAAAAAGTAGATTTCTGGCCGGGACAAAAGTTTGCTGTATACCAGTTGGAAAATCCTCTATTTTGCTGTGTTGCTCTAGAGCCTTGTTCGGATTTGTCAAAGGAGAGTCGCCATCAAATATAGGCCCGATATCGATTATCTCATGATCTTTGATGCTAGCAAGTTGGCTAATTTTAATTGCAGAATTAATTTCGATTTTATGAAGTTGATTGTAATTAAACGTTATCGTCGAGCAAGAATAACCTTTGTTAATAGCCCAAAAAAGGCAGGTAGTAGAGTCCTGTCCTCCGCTTAAAATAACTAATGCTTTTTTCATAAACTTCTCAATTATTATTATAATATAATGGAGTTGATTAGGAGAGTAGAAATTTCTGACTTGGGTGCAATTACTGATTTGGAAAGATTATTCTTCTTAGATTACTGGAAGGGGAATCAAGTACAAGATCAGATTGATAATGAGAAAAGTATCAATTTATGTATCGAGAACGATTCGGTAATTGTTGGCTATGTGTTCGCTAAGTCGTATTTAGATTTTGTTGAAATATTAAGAATTGGCGTCTCTAAAGATTTTAGAGAAATTGGCATGGCTTCAATACTTATGAGAAGAACAGAATTGATATCTTTGGACATGAAAATTGAGAAAATCTTATTGGAAGTACGAGAAGGTAATGTAGCAGCAATAAATTTATACAAGAAAATGGATTATAAAATCGACGGTACAAGAAAAGGTTATTACAAAAAATACAAAGAAGATGCAATTTTAATGAGCAAGAATCTAGGTTGACCCTTGAAATCTACCATAAACATTTTCAAGACAAGAAACCATCTCACCAATAGTGCAATACTCGCTAACTGCCTCGACAATATAAGGCATTAAGTTCTCATTTTTCTTAGCAGCATTTTCCAGGTTAGCGAGATGAGTCTTGACCTTTTTGGAATTTCTTTTTTTCTTCAATCTACGTAATTTTTCTATTTGATTGGATTCAAGATTTGGATCTATTTCCTGAATTGGAAGTGGTTCTTCGTTAGTTGAAATAAAATCATTCACTCCCACAACTATTCTTTCTTTTTTTTCTAATTCGATTTGAGAATTAAACGCTGATGTTTCGATTTCTTCCTGAATATAACTTTCTTCAATACACTTAATCATTCCACCTTTGTTTTTAATAATTTTTAAATATTCGTAAACTTTTTTTTCTATTTCGTCTGTTAAGTTTTCAACCAGATACGAACCAGCCAATGGATCAATAGAGTCAGCAACCTCGGTTTCATTTGCCAATATTTGCTGAGTTCTTAACGCCACCGTAGCCGAGGCTTCAGTGGGTAAGCCTAATGCCTCATCAAAGGAGTTAGTATGTAATGATTGCGTACCACCTAAAACGGCAGCCATAGCTTGCATGGTAGTTCTAACAATGTTATTTAATGGTTGCTGAGCCGTAAGAGTAACTCCACCAGTTTGCGAATGAACTCTAAATTTGCATGCATTATCGTCTTTTACGTTAAAATCGTTTCTTAATATATTTGCCCATATTCGTCTTGCTGCTCTATATTTTGAAATTTCTTCAAAAAAATTGTTATGGACAGCAAAGAAGAAAGAAACTCGTTTGCAAATCTGTTCAATGTCGAGATTTCGTGATTGGGCAACCTGGAGATACTCTATAGCATCAGCAATCATAAAAGCTAATTCTTGTACAGCGGTGGAGCCAGCCTCTCTGATATGATATCCACTGACGCTGATAGGATTCCATTTTGGAACATTATCTTTGCAGTACTCCATAATATCAACGGCAATTTTTACCGAAGGCTGAGGTGGGAACGCATAAGTTCCTCTCGCAACAAATTCTTTAAGTAAATCATTTTGGACAGTGCCCATTATTTTATTAGAAGCAACACCTTGTCTTTTGGCTGCAATGATATACATTGCTAACAACATTGAAGCCGTTGAATTGATGGTCATTGAGGTTGAAACTTTATCTAATGGAATATCCTTAAGGAGCATCTCCATATCTTCAAGTGAATCTATCGCGACTCCAACTCTACCAACTTCACCTTGGCTAATTTTTGCATCTGAGTCATATCCCATTTGGGTTGGTAAATCAAAAGCAATACTTAAACCAGTTTGACCTTTATCAAGTAAATATCTAAATCTTTTGTTGGTTTCTTCGGCCGATCCAAATCCCGCGTACTGTCTCATCGTCCACAATCTACCTCTATACATAGTAGGTTGGACGCCTCTAGTAAAAGGAAATTCACCTGGGAGTGAGTTTTTACTATCTAAATTTTCCGCACAACTATCTTTAGTATAAAATCTATCGATTTCAATACCTGAAGTTGTTGAGAAATTTTTCTTTCTCTCTTTTATTTTATCTTTATATTTCTTTTCCCAATCACTCTTTTTCACTATCAAAACACCCTAGTCGAGTTTTGTCTCGCCAAACTAATCAATGAGTCCTTAAATTGATTATCTCCCAAAGCTCCTATCGCTGATATAGCTTTCAAAGAATAATTATTGGCTATCTTGGTTGTTTCTTCAATTGCTTTGCTATTCATTACAAAATTATACAAAAAATCGAGGTTTTTTTCGTTGATTTTTTTCTCAATAAGGATTTTTCTGGCTCTTTGTGATTCGATTCTTGGGCTTCGCTTCAAAGATATAATAACGGGCAATGTAACTTTGCCCTCTTTGATGTCCTCCATGGCATTTTTTCCCATTTTTTTTGAATTGCCTACAAAATCTAAAACATCATCAATTAATTGATAAGAAATTCCCAAATTAACTCCGTAGTTTTTTAATAATGAAATTTGTTTTTTTGTTCCATTCGCAAGCAAAGCTCCAATCTCAGATGAGGACGCAATCAGGGAGGCCGTTTTAAGATTAATCATCTGAAAATATATCTTCTCATTAAAATCGACTTCTCTTTTTGATATCATAATGTCAAGAATCTGGCCATTGGCTAATTCCGAAGCTGCGGTGGTAACTGAGCTCATAACGTTTTTATTGCCACATTGATTGATTAAAAAAAGAGCTTTGGCTAATAAATAGTCTCCCGCCAAAACAGTTGCATGATCACCCCAAATTTTATTAGCTGGTTTTGCTCCTCTTCGTAGCCGCGCCTGGTCAACAATATCATCATGCACCAAAGACGCATTATGAAGCAGCTCAACGGAAGCTGCGGCAGCAATAATATTTTTATAAATATGTACATACCTTGAAGTAATCTTAGGATTTATCGATAAAGCTGAGAGAAGAACTATGGATGGTCGAAATCTTTTACCGGGTTTTAGATTTAGGTGTTTGATGATATTTTCAGAAAGATATATCTTGCTTACAATTTGCTTTGTTAGAACCTTCTCCACAGAGACAAGATGTCCTCTAATGGGCTGTAAAATGAAGTCGGAATCCATTTTTGTAAGTTATCAGAAAAACGTCATAAGTCAAAATAGCCGTCGTCTATTATTGACGAATCAAGACAAAAAATCCATACTAAAATCGAGGTTATTAGAATAATGCATCCGATTACAATTTTAGTTATTTGCAATTGATGAATATTTACGATTATGTTTTCCTAGTCATGCTGGCCTTATCCACAGTCGGTGGTTTTTTCTTCGGACTAGTCAAAACATTTTCCAAATTCTCTTGTTTGTTTATCCCGTTCGTAATCGCATATACAGGGTCCGATTTGATAAGGAGCGAATTAATTGAGAGATTCGGATTTTTTTCCGGATATGGGTCCAAATTCATTGCTAGTCTATTTGCATATATCTTTTTGTATCTTTCATTAAGAACTTTATTTTTTCTAATAGAATCTATTATCAAAGCTCTGAATATGGGTCTACTAAATAGAATATTAGGATTGTGCGTTGGGTTTATAACCGGAGGTTTTCTAGGTTATTTATTTTTAATTCTAGCTCTCAAAATATCGCGAACAGAGTCTATTATATATCTCAAAATCCAACATTACATAACTGTTTTTTTTACCATATAAGTGTATGATTTTATGGTGAGCAAGAGATTAACAGCCTATCAATACCTATTAAAAGACAAGTTGGCAGGAGATAAGAATAGAGAACTGATTGCCTTATTAAAAGATATCAAACTTGCCGCAAGGCAAGTTAGCAAAGAATTAAATAGTGCCGGACTAAATAAGATTCTTGGTGACCGTAAAGGATTAAAAAATGTTCATGGAGAGAAGGTTAAAAAGCTAGATATCATTGCAAATGATTTGTTCATAAATTCTCTTGAGGACGGTGGTAACTGTGCTGGAGTAGTTTCCGAAGAACTAGAAAAAAGTCTGATTTTTAATAATGAAGTTTCAAAGAATTCTAAATATCTAATTTTGATTGATCCACTCGATGGCTCCTCAAATATAGATGTAAATGTCCCAGTAGGAACAATTTTTTCTATATTTAAAAGATCCTCTATGAAAACCAATATAAGTACCAAGGATTTTCTTCAGAAAGGAAATAAGCAAGTTGCCGCAGGTTATATAATTTATGGTTCTTCTACGATATATGTTCTAACGGTTGGAAAAGGCGTAGATGCTTTTACCCTAGATCCAGTCGTTCAGGAGTTCTATCTATCACACAAAAATATTAAAATTCCAAAGAAAGGGCGAATGTACTCAGTTAATCAAGGGAACTTTTACGAATTTCCACTAGCTCTTCAAGAATATATTAGATGGTGCGAGCAAGAGGATTCAAAAAATGGGAGACCTTACTCGTTAAGGTATGTTGGATCAATGGTTGCCGATATCCATAGAAGCCTTCTAAAAGGGGGATTGTTTATCTATTCAAAATCAAAAAGAGCACCAAATGGAAAATTGAGATTAATGTACGAGTGCAATCCTATGGCATTTATTATCGAACAAGCAGGTGGTTTAGCAACTAATGGAGAGGAACGAACCTTGGATATTGCACCCAAAACAATTCATCAGAAATCTCCTATTCTTATAGGCTCCGCCGACATGGTAAAGTTAATCTCTAAATTTATCAAAAGTAAGCAGTTTAATTAAGCAAGTTTGATTTTTTTATTCAGGTACACATCCTGCACCGCATTTAATATATCGACACCTTCTTTCATAGTTTTTTGAAAAGCTTTTCGTCCTGTAATTAAACCCATTCCACCTGCTCTTTTATTGATAATGGCAGTTTTAACTGCCTGCGCAACATCATTTTCTCCCGATGCTCCACCAGAGTTAATCAAACCCGCTCTTCCTAAAAAGCAATTAACAACTTGATATCTATTTAAATCAATTGGATGATCAGATGTAAGATCAGAATAAACTCGTTTGTCTGTCCTTCCAAAATCAATATCAATAAAACCATTATTGTTCTCGGCCAATTTCTGCTTTACTATGTCCGCCTCGATAGTAACAGCAAGATGATTTGCTTGTCCGGTTAAATCAGCAGAGACATGATAGTCCTGAGAACCCTTTTTAAAGGATGGATTTCGTAAATATGCCCATAGCACAGTTACCAAGCCCAGTGAGTGTGCATATTCAAACAATTGAGAAACTTCTTGGATTTGTCTTTTGCTTTCCTGGGATCCGAAATATATTGTGGCGCCAACACCAATTGCACCCATATTGAATGCTTGATCAACCGAGGCAAACGGAATTTGATCGTATTCGTTCGGATATGAAAGAAATTCATTATGATTTAATTTAACGATAAAAGGTATCTTATGAGCATACTTCCTAGAGACCGAACCTAACAATCCTAACGTAGAGGCAACAGCACTACAACCTCCTTCAATAGCAAGTTTAATCAAATTGTTAGGATCGAAATACTCCGGATTTGGTGCAAAAGATGCACCCGCAGAGTGTTCAACCCCCTGATCCACCGGGAGGATAGATAAGTACCCGGTTGTACGTAATCTGCCGTGATTAAAAAGTGTCTGAAAATTTCTTAAAACAGTATTGGATCTGTCTGATTCCTTTACAACTCTATCAACGTAATCAGGTCCAGGTGTTATTAGATTTTTAGAATCTATAGTTTTGCATTCGTGATCTAATAAATAAGAAGCTTCATCATGAAGCAAATCTTCAACCCATGATACGTCTGTACGAGATCGAGATTTTACCATATGTGTGAATTATAGAATATTAATCCAAAATTTCTATACCTGGGAGTTCTATACCACCAATATATTCAAGCAGAGCACCACCACCCGTCGACATGTGAGATATCTCTGATTCCAAAACTTCTGCTTTTCTAATAGCGGCTATAGTCTCCCCACCACCTACAACTGATGTAGCACCCCTTAACGTAGCCAAAGCCACAGCCCTCGCTACATGAATTGTGCCAGAAGAAAACGTATCAGATTCGAACACGCCCATCGGGCCATTCCAAAAAATGTATCCGCGTCCTTTTATATTTGAATTAAACAACTCTATAGTTTTTGGTCCAATATCTAAAGCTTGATAATCGTCAGGTATATCGGAATTTACAATTAAACACGAATTGGTATCGTCAATTGACTCAGAGACTAAGTGATCAATAGGAAGAATGATTTTCTTATTATATTCTTTATATACATCTCTAGCCCAATCAACCATTTTGTCATCAAAAAGGGAGTTGCCAATTTTTCCTCCATTTGCTTTAATAAAAGTATATGCGGCACCACCTGCTATTATAATCTTGTCTGCACTTTTAAGCAGATTGGCCATGGCAACCATTTTGTCATTAATCTTTGAACCACCAATAATTACAAGAAAAGGGTGTTCCGGCTCTTCCATCATCTTCGAAATAAATTTAAGCTCTTTATCGACCAAGAAACCTGCCAGACGTGTATCAAAACGAAGAGCCATTCCATATGTTGAAGAATGGGTCCTGTGAGATGTTCCAAAGGCTTCATTAACGTAAATATCAGCCAATTCAGCCAAATGTTGGGAAAACGTTGAATCATTATCCGTTTCTTCTTTGTGGAATCTCAAATTTTCTAGCATAATAACAGATCCGCTTGGGAGAGAATCAATGTTTTCAGCAAGTTTTTCTTGAATAAAATCTGCACAAAATATCACTTCCTTATCAAGTAGTTCGGACAATCTCTCTGATACAATTTTCAAAGAAAGGTTGCTAACGAACTTTCCTTTAGGTCGCCCTAAATGAGACCCCAGTACAACTTTGGCGCCACAATCAAGCAAGTAGTCGATTGTTGGTATCGTGCGTCTTATTCGATAGTCTTCTCTGATAGAATTGGTTCTACCGTTTATAGGTACATTAAAATCGACTCTGACAAAGACTTTTTTGTCTTTAAAAAAAGATTTGGATAAATCCGATATAACTTTTTTTTGCTTCACAACAGTTTTCCGATTTTATTTACCAAATCTAAAACTCGGGACGAATAACCGTATTCATTGTCATACCAGGCAATTACTTTAATAAAATTATCTCCTATGACACTTGTACCAAATGTATCAAAGACTGCAGAATACTTATTCTGTAGTATGTCAATAGAAACAGCACCTTCGGGAGCTATATCAAGATAATTTTCCAATAAGTTTTTTGATGCATCCTCAAATGCATTGTTAATATCTTGAGTAGACACGGTGCTCTCCAGTTTGGCAACAAAATCAATCATTGAGACATTGGGAGTTGGAACTCTAATTGAAATTGCGGATAAATTTCCTCTTAATTCAGGGAAAATTACTTCAATAGCTTTTGTGGCACCAGTACTGGTAGGTATCATAGACAATCCCCCAGCTCGTGCTCGTCGTAAATCTTTGTGTGGAGAATCGATAATTCTTTGATCATTAGTATAGGAATGTATCGTCGTCATATGCCCACTAGAAAGGCCAAAATTATCCCTAAGGACCTTTACGACAATTGCAAGGCAATTTGTTGTACATGAGGCATTCGAAATAACATTGTGTTGCTCCGGATTGTATAATTCATCATTTACACCCATGACTGTAGTGAAATCTACTACGCTGCTGGGGGGAGCAGAAATAACAACCTTTTTTACGCTTCCACTTATATGTAAAGAGGCTTGCTCTTGCGATGTGAAGATGCCAGTTGATTCAACAACTACTTGAGATTTACAAGAGGACCAATCAATAGCCTCAGGGGACCTCTCCGAAAAGAATTGTATGCGCTGCCCATCAACTGTAATGCTATCATCATCATATTCGACATTCTTCTGAAGGACTCCGAAAACGGAATCATATTTCAAAAGATGTGCACAAGTTTTCACATCAGCAATATCATTTATCGCTACAACATCAACATCTTTGGAAGAAAGGGAAATCCTTAAAAAATGTCTCCCGATTCTACCAAACCCGTTTATGCCTACCTTGATTGACATGCTTACTCCTTTATCGGGATTGATGATTTTAATATTACACTTAAAGAAATGGATTTCAAACAATTGAATTTACAAAAATTGCATGATAATGTCACAATCATGGGCAAAGTAAAAGTAGGCATAATCGGCTCTACAGGCTATACGGGAATGGAGCTGATAAAGATACTCAATAATCACCCCAAAACTGAGATAATCTTTCTTGGTGCCAATACGCTTTACGGGAAAAATCTAAGTACTTTATTGCCTAATGTGAAACTGGAGAAGAATATTAGAATAAGAAAGAACTCGGAAATATACAAAATCAAAAATATAGATCTCATTTTTTCTTGTTTGCCAAATGGGCAACTTGATTCAATTCTAAACAGGCTTAAGAAATTAAACGCAAAAATTATTGACATAAGTTCAGATTATAGGCTACCCAAAAGATACAATGATAAGTGGTATGGGAAAAGAAAAAATGAATCTGAGTATAAGAACTTTCAATATATTTTGCCCGAACTAAACAAAAATAGTATTAACAAGAAAAAGGATATAGCTAATCCTGGATGTTACGCCACATCAATTTTATTAGGACTTGCTCCCATCATATCAATTCTAAAGAAAAATGAGTCAATCATTGTAGACTGTAAATCAGGAATCTCTGGGGCTGGTAGAAGTGGCAAGATAGAGCATATCTTTTCTGAGGCAAATGAGAATTTGTCAATATATAATGCTGGAGCGCATAGGCATATGCCAGAAGTCGAAAACATGGTAAATAAAATTGCAAAGAAGAATATAAATGTTTTCATGATTCCTCACTTAATACCAGTCACAAGAGGGATAATGTCGAATATATATATCAAACGTGGCAGTCCTTATGACATAAGAAAAATCTTAAAATTATTCAATGATTTTTATTTAAAATCTGATTTTGTTAAATTTTCAAAAACTAAACTACCTAGCTTAAAAGACGTGCAATTTACGAATTTCTGCAACATAGGTATTAACCTTTTTGGAGACAAAAGAACCCTATTGATATGTTCCGTAATAGACAATTTAATTAAAGGTGCATCTGGGCAGGCGGTCCAAAATATGAACTTAATCTTTAACTTTGATGAAAAATTAGGGCTTTAGCTTTCTCAGTTCTTCTTTAATATTTTTAATCTCTTCATTAAGCTTAAGAATGTCCTCTGCGCTTGGATCAGGTAATTTATTGTGAGACAAATCAGGTTCGGAAGAAGTGTTTCGACTTACTACTTTGCCGGGAATACCAACCACCGTTGAATTGTTTGGAATATCGTTAATGACAACAGAGTTAGCGCCAATTTTTGAAGTGCTTCCAATATTAAGAGGTCCTAGAATCTTACTGCCTGCTCCAATTATTACATTGTCTCCTATTGTAGGATGTCTTTTACCTTTCTGAGTACTTACACCCCCGAGAGTCACTCCCTGATATATCGTGACATTGTTCCCAATCTCAGTTGTTTCACCAATGACAACGCCCATACCATGGTCTATAAAAAATCCTCCTTTTATTTCAGCGCCCGGGTGAATTTCGACTCCTGTTAATATTCTTAAAATATTTGAGATAATTCTTGCAATTAACTTCAATCCTAGCTTCCAAAGAATATTAGATAATCTATGCCAAAAGATTGCATGAAAGCCGGGGTAACTTATCAATATTTCAATAACATTCCTTGCAGCCGGATCTCTTTCCATAGCCGCAGCAACATCAGACTTAACATCACCAAAAAAACCCATTTGAGTAAATCTTATACCAAAAAAATAAATGAACAAGCCTGTATCAATTATCAAATACTTTTAGATAATCATACGTCGTGGATCTTTCGACGGGTCTTCTTTTCAGTTCAAAAGTTAATCGTCTAAATTCTTCAGGAGGAAAATATTGGCCGTGCTTTCCACCAGCTGCAGTAGTTATTTGTTCTTCCATCAAAGTTCCACCAAAATCATTTGCTCCAGCAGTAAGGCAATATTGAGCAAACTCAGGGCCCTGCTTGACCCAGGAAACTTGTATATTGTTTATCCACCCTCTGAAGAATAGTCTTGCTATCGCATACATTTTTAATTGATCTAAATCTGTAGGACCTTCTCTAGCAAGACCTTTCTTAAAAATCCTTGTATCCCATGGAATAAATCTCAACGGTACGAATTCGGTAATACCGCCGGTCTCTTTTTGTATGTCACGGATTATATTAAAATGCTTAGCCCAATGAAAAGGTTTGTCAACGTGTCCGTACATAATAGTTGAAGTAGTTTTCATATCAGCTTTATGGATTTCTTTAACAGTGTCAATCCACTCATCTGTGGTTATCTTGCCAGGAGCTATTATTTTTCTTACATCTTCACTTAAAATTTCCGCGGCAGTACCAGGAAAGGTTCCATGTCCAACATCTTTTAATCGTTTAACGAAATCCCCAATCGGGATTCCCAATGTGTCTGCACCATAATAAACTTCGAATGGAGAAAAACAATGTGTATGCATCTCAGGAACAGCTTCTTTTACAGTTTTAACAATCTCAATATAAAAATTACCATCGATACCAGAATGCATACCTCCCTGCATACAAACTTCTGTAGCATCGTTTTCTTTTGCTTCTAATACTTTTTCTTTAATTTCGTCCATAGTAAGGAAATAGGCTCTTGAATCACCTTCAGGTGCCATAAAATTACAAAAACCACAATATACATTACATATATTAGTAAAATTAATATTTCTGTTAACTACATATGTTATATCGTCACCAACATCGTCTTTTCGTATTTTGTCCGCCATGAGCACCAGTGCGGAAAGGTCCATATTATTATCAATTAAAAAGAGTTTTTCCGCTTCTTCTGCAGTAATTTCTTCCCCTTTTATCGGCTTTTCGATAATACTAGCTATATCTTCATTCGCTTTTGACAAAGTATAACTTAGTCCCTTTGCTCGATTGTTCTCAATTTCGTCTAAAATTCTTTTTAAATCTTCTTCCATAGTCTTGAACCTAGTTCTCAGCTATATAGCCTGTATCATCAACAAAATCAATAGCCTTATTGTAAATGTTATCATTAAGGAACTTCTTATCCAAGAAATCCGGATAAACCGGCAATCTTTCTCTTAAATTGAAACCAAATTCCACAATATTTTTCTTCATCATATCAATCTGTGGCCAAGGACTTTCTGGATTAACATAATCTATCGTCAAGGGAGAAACTCCTCCGAGATCGTTAACACCGGCTAATACATGAAGCATATAAGTTTTTGAATTTAAATTGGGTGGTACTTGGATATTCATCTGCGGTCCCATAATTATTTTCGATATCGCTACGGTTTTAATCATATCAAAATCGGTTGGAGCCGGATGTCCTTCCATCTGTATTCCTGGTTTGGGGTTGAAATTTTGAATAATAATTTCTTGTATATGTCCATATTGATCATTGATTCGTCTTAACTCATAAATTGAATCAACTCTTTCTTCCCAATTTTCCCCTATTCCAATTAAAATTCCTGAAGTCCAAGGAATGTTGAGCGTGCCAGCATCTGAAATTGTTTGCACTCTGGCCTTAGGATATTTGTCCGGACATTTATGATGCGCCTCTCCCGGCTTCATAAGTCTTTCGCTGATATTCTCGAGCATTAATCCCATGCTTGGATTAGAATTTTTAAATCGTTCTAGCTCAGCAAAATCGGCAATTCCAAGATTGGAATGAGGGAATATCCCTTCTTCCAAACAAGTTTCACTCATTGCTATCATATAGTCAGCAGTTGATTCGTAACCCATACTATTAAGTTTTTTTCGATAAACATCATATATAACTTCTGGTCTGTCACCAGAAACAAATAATAATTCCGTACATCCTAGCTGGACTGCTTTTTTTGCTGACTCTAAAACATCTTCTGGTTCAACTAACAAGTCTCCTTCGTCCGGTTCGATTTTAAAAGTACAGTACGAACATTGATCTCTGCATAGTTGGGTTAGTGGGATAAAGATATTTTTTGAAAAACTAATCAGATTCGTCTTATGCTTTTCCCTGAGAAAATTTGAGGCCGCCATCAAATAACAGACTTCGGAAGGTAGAATTGTGGTCAACAATAAAGCTTCGCTCTTCAAAAGAGTTTCTTCGTTAACAACCTTCTCAAGAATTGCTCTAAGCGGCTTCTTTACGGACACAGAACCTCCTATGGGAATACCATGGGAACCTAATAGCTCCCCTACCTGGCTGGAATCTATAAAACTACTGTATACATCATCGAAATACATCATCGCTTTTCCTTCTTAAAAGAGTCCCCGCATTTAATCTTGATGAGTCATAATTATACCCCCTTATCAAAACTACGGGAATACCAGCATCTTTTTCCATTAACAAACCAGCAGAAGAAGCTAATTCATCTACTATTGGGACAATCGTGTCTTTAAGAATCTTATGGTACATATCTTTTCTATATCTTTTTATTGGAAGGATTCCATAACTTCCAACCGATATCTGAGTTAAACCCTGTCTCCATGGACGACCAATAGAATCAGAAATTACAATGGGGATGCTTACACTAATTTTCTTTGCAATTTCTAAAGAGATATTTTTAGCCGATCTATTAGGATTTTTAGGTAGCAATAGAGCCAGATTTTTTTCATGTATATTTGATTGGTCAATTCCCGAGTTTGCACTCACTATTCCCAACAGATTCCGCGAAATAACAAAACCCTTGGATATCTTCAAAATCTCTGTGGAATTATCTAATATAAGTTGGCAAATCTTATCGCTTTTCCCAGTTTTCTTACTAAGTCGTTGTGCCTTGTGAGTGGCTTTGTAATTATCAAGATTTACAAATCTGTTTTCTGCAATAGAAACAATTTTATGAGCAACAACTAGAATATCTGTTTTTTTTAGTTTTATTTTTTGTCTGTCCAAGGCTAAAAGAATTTCACTAGACAGGTTATCACCTGGATTGATTTTTGGCATTTTTTTAACGGGCGTCAGTTCAATCTTTCTCATTTTTAAACCAAATCAATAATGGATTCCGCCATTGACTGAGAAATTTTTAAGTCTGTCATTCGTATATCTCTTATCAGGGGTGTCATACCCATCGAGAAAATTTTTTTGGCGTATTTCTTGTCTAGATTATCAATCATCATATAGTCTGCCATCCCTTGATAAAATTTAGATACTCCCACAACGCTAGGCTCAAGCCCCTTGGTTCTCATTAATTTTAGAACAGGTCCTTGAAATGCTTTGCTATCTACTATTGGACTGATAGCAACTTTAATCGCTCTGGATTTTTTTATAGTCTCCTTAACGCCAGAAACCGACAATATAGGATCTATGCTGATTATAGGATTGCTTGGACAAAAAATTATTAGGCTAGCTTTTAATATAGATTTAATAAGATCATTTGAAGGTTTGGCCTTTCTTATATTCTTAAAAATAATTTTTTCTACCTTTGGCATCATTTTGAATTTTATTAGATATTCTTGAAAATGCATTTCCCTATTTTTCGTTTTAATATAAGTTTCAACAATTTGATTTGTCATTGGTAAAATTCGTGCTTTTGTGATTTTTAACTTCTTTCTTTGATTGTCAACAACTTTTTGTAGAGTCGAACCTCGTTCCATCATAGAAAATTTCTTCTCATTCTCTTTAAAATCTCTATCTCCTAAGCCAAACCAAGAATCTTCTATCTCAAATTTCTTTATATGGTTAAAAGTATCGCCCTTAATGCCCCATCCTTTTTTCTTGTCAACTTTTCCTGACAACCAATGAAGAACAGAATCGATATCTGGACTTACACGTACACCATAAATATTTATATCGTCAGCCGTATTCACAACAATATGTAAATTGTCTTCTTTCTTGGTTACCTTATATAGTCCTTCAAGAAATTTACCTGCACCTACTCCGCCACCAAATGTAATAATCACTAATTTATCATCCCGAATTTACGATTTCTTGACACCATTTAAGTTTACATTTATTCTCCCTTGAGTGGTACTCGTAAGAGTTCAATAGGGAAGATTGGTGAGAACCCAACACAGACCCGCTGCTGTGATTAGCACAACCCTTAGTAGATTTGCCACTGGGAAACCGGGAAGGCCTACCTAGGGGCTATAAGTCAGAAGACCTGCCATAAAACAAAATTTATTTTTCTTCGAGGTTAGGGAAGATGGGCTTTTTATTTGGTCATTTTATTCAATCTTAGTTAATTTTTGCTATTGATAGCTGTCGAAGGGAAGGAGTATTGTGCGTGAGAACTCTTTTACTGAGTATTTTTTTTCTTTTATTGGTTCTGGGGAATGTCGAGGCAGACGAACTGGTAA
>PCAG01000040.1 GCA_002730475.1 Spirochaetales bacterium
ATTTTAATTGTGTTTCTATTTGGATATTAAGAACGAGCTTCTTACCAAAGTATTCCGAAGCCACCTCACGTGTTAAATCATCCACGGTAGGACCAAGTCCTCCGGTTAGCAAAACATACTTAGATCTTGAGTTTGCAATTTTAAGCGCAGAAAGAATATCGGCCTTTGAGTCACCAACGCATTGATGATAATTGATTTTCAACCCCATTGCGAAAACCTCTTGGGCTAACATAAAAAAATTATTATCTTGTGTTATTCCACATAATAATTCTTCTCCTATCGTTATCATTTCTATATTATTTGTTTTCATTTATGAATTTAATAATACCTTGAATATAAGTTTGTAATGCGTAAACTCTCTATTAAATAATCGAATAAGACTTGGGAGATAATATGAAAATTGACAATTGGCTTGAAGGACATTGGGCTTTAATTTTAGGAGCATCCAGTGGATTTGGAGCCGAAGTATCGAAAAAACTTTCAGAGTATGGAGTCAACATTCTTGGTATTCATCTCGACAGAAAAAATACAATGAAAAATGTTGAAGAAGTTGTTTCCTATATTGAAAGCAACAATGTAAAGGTAAAATTTTTCAACATAAATGCAGCAGATGAAAATAAAAGAAAAGAAACCTTAGACCAGGCAATAGAACTCGTAGGTAATTCTGAGAAGAAAATCAAAATACTTTTACATTCGCTAGCCTTTGGCTCTTTAAAACCATACGTATCAAGCGACATCGATAAGAATGTTACTCAAAAGAATATGGATATGACCTTAGATGTTATGGCAAACTCCCTTGTTTATTGGGTCCAAGGTGCCCATTCAAGATCTTTGTTTAGCCCCAAGGCCAGGATATATGCCATGACTAGTGCTGGTAGTAGAAAAATTTGGCCGACTTATGGGCCAGTATCAGCAGCTAAATCTGCGCTTGAATCTCACATTAGACAACTTGCAGTTGAATTGGCTCCAACAGGAATAACGGCCAACTCTCTTTGTGCCGGAGTTACCCTAACTCCCGCTCTCGAGAAAATTCCTGGCAATGAAGGAATTATCGAAGGGGCATTAAGAAGTAATCCCAGCAATCGACTTACACTTACCGAAGATATTTCTGGAAGCATAATAGCCTTATCCCATCCAGGGGCAGATTGGATAACGGGGAATATCATTCGGGTTGATGGTGGAGAAGAACTATCTTAATGGATTATGAATTACATATCTACAACTCGCTAAACAACAAAAAAGAAATCTTCAAAGAATTAGTTCCTGATAAAGTAGGCATATACGTTTGTGGGCCAACAGTTTACAGCAGTTCTCATATGGGTCACGCAAGATCCGCAATCGTTTTCGATTCGATAGTTAGATTCTTAAAATTTTTGGGTTATCAAACCACGTACGTAAGAAACTTTACAGATGTAGACGATAAAATAATTACCAAAGCGGCTGAGCAAGGTATATCGGCAGAGAAAGTAGCCAATAAATATAAAATAGAATATCTTCAAGATATTAAGAACTTGGGATGTATAGATCCTGATTTTCAGCCCTGCGTATCAGAAAACATCGACGAAATCATAGACCTCATAGAAAAAATTATTGCTCTCGATTATGCATATGTTGTGGATGGAGAAGTTTATTATGATATTAGTAAATTTCCACATTATGGAAATCTTTCTAATCAGAGCACGGATCTAATGCTTTCAAATACAAGACTAGAAGCTAATCCCAACAAAAGAAATGAGCTAGATTTTGCTTTATGGAAATCGGCAAAGAAAGGTGATCCCTTTTGGGAAAGTCCATGGGGAGATGGGAGGCCTGGTTGGCACATAGAATGTTCCGCAATGAGTACAAAGTACTTGGGAGACACCTTTGATATCCATGGAGGAGGTAGGGATTTGATATTTCCCCATCACGAAAACGAAATAGCTCAGTCTGAATGTATATCGAATAAGAAATTTGCAAACTATTGGATTCATAATGGCCTAATTAGCATAAACAATGAAAAAATGTCTAAATCTGTTGGGAATATAGTTAATATTCAAGACGCATTAAAGGTATGGAATAAAAATATTATAAGAGTATTTTTTCTAACTCATCACTACAGAACGCCTGTGAGTCTTTCGAATGAAGCACTGGAAGAAATCCGAAGGACGCTTATAAATATCAACAAGAAAATTTCTATCAATAAGGATACAAACGAACAGGCAAGTATGTTTAGGGAATCATGGATTAGTTCTATGCTCGACGATTTTAATACCGCCCAAGCTATCGGATACTATTTTAAGTATATAAACGAAGGAATTCTTACGATATCAAATCTTGATTTAATAGAAGAGTTTGAAGAAACAATGGGGATTCATGGCTGGAGAGATGAAATTAAGAATGACATAGATTTACAAAAATCATCTAATAGAAATTTTAATGAGGAGCAAATTCAAAAAATAATTCTAGAAAGAAATAGCGCAAGGAAGGCTAAAAATTGGGAAAAAGCTGATAATCTCAGATTGGAAGCAAAAAAACTTGGCGTAAGACTAATAGATGCCGAAGATGGAACTTCATGGGAAGAAGATGGTTAGAGCCCTAACAACTCTTTGGCTTTGGCAAATGTTGGGGCCTGTGTTTCTCCCCTACATCCAAACCAACAAGTGTTGCATTTCGTATCCGTAAAGAACTCCGAATCGTATTCCGTATAGTAACAAACCGCTGGCATTTCAGAACATCGTTTAACGTGTCCGTCTGGAGTAACGGTTAGCATAGAACGACCAGCATTACACTTTGGCCCATAACCATTTTTAAAGAAAAGCGGTATTTGATTCAAGTAATAGTCGCTTGATACTATAGTGTCACCCCATTCTTTTTTTAAAGATATAAGCTGATTGATTACATCTTCTACCTCGTTTGTTTGATCCTTAATTAGATGCTCATCATTATTGGCTTTCATGTTTGAGTACGAACTAAAAGATATATTGGCACCCCATTCCCTTGCTCTTTTTGCCATATCGACAACTTGATATAAATTTTCATCCATAATTATTGTGTTAATAGATATGGTTTTGTTGAGCTCAGAAGAAATGAGTGGTACCAAGGAAGAAATATGATCCCATAACCCATCCACACCTCTATTGACAGAATGCCTATCTCCTAAAAAATCAAGCGAAATGGAAATTTGATCTAGGCCTACATTGTAAAGCTGTTTTGCTTTGTTCAAATCTAGCAAATCTCCTTTGGTGATTATTCCAGTGTACGTAAAAAATGACGCCGACTTGACTTGCCTTACAATATCTACAATATCTTTTCTGAGCATTGGTTCGCCACCGGTTATCATTACAACAAGCGGCCCAATTTTATCTATTACGTTTGTATAGTCATCCAATCTTTCCTCATGTTTTGTTTGCCAATAATCACAAAAATCACACCTAGCATTGCAAAGCTTTGTCACTTCAAGATTGATTAGTTTTGGAGAATTTGAAAGTTCTGTTTGTAGAAATTTTGAAAAGCCTAATATTCCAAAACTAAACGATTCAAGAAATGATTGATTCCTGTCTAACATCACTAAGAGGTATTATCCCTGGGACTAAGAGGTATTATCCCCAAGGATTAGATTGAATTCAATGTCAGATTACTATTGAATGCGAATTTCGATGGTTTATGATTTAAAATATGAAGTTAGCTTCAGTTGACCAAATAAAAGAAATTGATTTGTTATCAACTTCAAAATATAAAATTCCTAGTAAAACGCGAATGGAGATAGCAGGCTTTAAGTGTTTCGAGATAATAAAGAAAGAATACGGACCCAAGAATGTTCTTCTTGTCGTTGGTACCGGCAATAACGGTGGCGATGGATTAGTAGTAGCAAAATATCTCCGTATCTATGGCCTCAAATGCGAAATATTAACAATCAATAATTCCAAAAAGAGGTCATCTGATTACTTAGAAAATCTCAATATAGTCAAAAAACTAAAAATTAAAATCATAAGAAGCCCTAAGGGATTAAATTTAAAAAAGTTTGATCTTATAATAGATGCATTATTTGGAGTTGGCCTCAATAGAGACCTTACAAAAGAAGTAAGTAACTTGATAAACAGAATTAATTCAACAAAAATTCCCATTTGCTCATTAGATATACCATCAGGCTTAAATGCTGATACAGGTTTAGCATATGGAGCTTGTATGAATTCCGATTTAACAATAACTTTTGATTTTGTAAAGCCTGGTCTTTTAACTGATCCCGGATATAAATACAGTAAGAAAATTCATCTGGTTAAACTTGCTACTCCAATTGAATTGTCGAATAAATTAAATAATTTCTTTGTCGATGATAATTTCTTTAATAATTTCTTCAAAGCAAGAAATAAGTCCGCTAACAAAGGTAGCTTCGGGCACGTTCTTGTTATAGGTGGATCAAGAAATATGTCGGGTGCAATAAGCATAGCGGGGCTATCCGCATACAAATCTGGATGTGGCCTAGTAACCTTGTGTATACCAAAATGCATAAGCAATGCATTAAAAAAGAAATTTCCCGAGTCGATTTTTATTGAGATCCCTAATTCTAGTGATGGTTCGACAATGAATGAAGAGTTTTTCATTAAAGAAGTAAAAAAAAGATTAACCAAAAAACCATCCGCAGTTGTAATAGGCCCCGGAATGGGCAACAGGGCGGGACTGCTAGACGTAGTTAGAGAATCGATAAATTTTTTCGATTGTCCTATAATTCTCGATGCTGACGGTCTCAACGTTGTTTCTGGAAATCTAAATATTTTAAAAAGGAGCAGGAAGGACGTAATAATAACACCACATCCTGGAGAAATGGCACGATTAGCCAATACGACTATAAAAGATGTTCAGGAAAATCGAATTAATATAGCAAAAGAAATTTCTACCAAGACTAACGCAATCACCGTTTTAAAAGGATATAGAACAATTATTGCATCACCCAAAAACAAATTTTATATCAATGGTTCTGGCAATGAAGGAATGGCAACGGGCGGAATGGGCGATTGCTTGACCGGAATTATCGCCAGTTTTATTGCTCAGGGATATTCAACTATAGATTCAACCATTTTAGGAATCTTCGCCCATGGAAAAGCTGGAGATATAATTTCTGTAAAGAATTCTAAGAGAGGTATTTTAGCTTCCGAGATAATAAAAATATTACCTAAAACTATTTCGACCATTGAAGAAAACTCAAATACAAATATAGAATTAGATGTAATATCGAATGCTTAATTCAAGAGTATGCTCTATAAATGGTACCAATAAAGTTTCTTTGGAAGTTTCAAAGATAGTCAGAGAAGGGACAATTTTATTATTAAACGGCGAACTAGGATCTGGGAAGACGCAATTTGTTAGGTTCTTAGGAGATCATCTTGATATCCTTGACACTGTAAGTAGTCCCACCTTCCTAACTCTCAACATATATGAATCCAATAACAATTTTAAGATATACCACTTTGACTTTTATAGAGTCAATAGCATTGAGGAACTAGAGCAGATTGGTTTTTTTGAAATATTAAACCAGAGAAAGAATCTGATAATAGTTGAATGGGCCAATCGTTATAAGGATTTATTTCTGAATGAAGCCGATAGAACAATAGATATTTATTTTAATTTTATAAAGGATAATATAAATCAAAGGGAGATATTAATTAAAGGAAGTAAATAAATGGATTTGATAGTTCAAAAATATGGTGGAACCAGTGTAGCAAATGTAAAAAAAATCAAAGATATTGCAAGAAATATCTCCACATTAAGAAAGAAAAAGAAATCAGTAGTTGTAGTAGTTTCCGCAATGGCAGGTGAAACTGATAGGCTTCATGGGTTAACTAGGAACATTGCCAACATTCCAAACGAAAGAGAATACGATCAGGTAGTTTCTACAGGAGAAAAAGTTTCTGCTGGCTTGGTTGCTATAGCGCTTTCAGAGGTTGGAGTTAAAGCAATATCGCTTGACCCATCAAAATTGGGTTTAATTACAAACGATTTACATACTAAAGCCACAATTATTTCAGTCGGAGCTGCTAAGATAAAAACATACCTCAGAAAAGGTTATGTTATTGTCGTTCCTGGATTTCAAGGAATAAATTCAAAAAACGATATTACTACGCTAGGAAGAGGTGGTTCAGATTTAACCGCAGTGGCGCTAGCGTCGGCCTTAAATGCATCTCATTGCGAACTACTCAAAGATGATGTAGATGGAATTTATACAACAGATCCAAAACTTTACAAAGGAGCAAAAAAAATTAATTATATTTCGTATCAAGAAATGCTTGAGATGTCGAGTTTGGGGTCGAAGGTCTTACAAGCAAAAGCGGTTGAGTATGCCAACAATTTAAAGATTAAATTGCATGTCAAATCAACGAAGAGCGTTTCAGAAAGAGGAACTTGGGTTATGGATGAAAAGTTAATTCCTATCAAGGAGAAAAATATTATAAGGGGCGTTACCCATGATCTAAAACAATCTAAAATAACCATCATTGGAATCGAGGATAGGCCTGGTATTGCATTTAGAATTTTTGAACCTATAGGTATAGCTGGAATCGTTGTTGATATGATTGTGCAAAACATAAGTACAGATGGAAAAACTGATTTAACTTTTACTATTCCTAAAGAAGATTTAAATAAAACCGTTAGAATCCTAGAAAAGAACAAATCTAAACTTGGATATCGCGAATTAATCAAAGATGAAAAAATTGCACTGGTATCTATTATTGGAGCAGGTATGAAAATCCATACGGGAATTGCAACAAGAATGTTCAAATCTCTTTCAAAATCAAAAATTAACATTAGCATGATAACGACATCAGAAATCAAAATATCTTGCGTAATCAACAAGAGTAAATGCAAGGTTGCAATTAAATCACTCCACAAGGAATTTAAATTGGATTAGATGTCAAAAAAAGTCGTAGCATATGATGTAACACTTAGGGATGGAACACAGGGTGAAGGAGTATCCTTTTCTATAGAAGACAAAATAAGAGTTAGCCACAAACTTGATGAGCTTGGAGTAGGATATATTGAAGGTGGCTGGCCAGGTTCAAACAATAGAGACGAAGGATTTTTTAAGAAGGTCCAAAACGAAAGATACAAAAATTCAACAATAGTAGCTTTTGGAAGTACACGAAGAGCAAAAGAAAAATGTAGTCAGGATACCAATATACAATCGCTACTCAATGCAAATACATCCGCCATTACGATTGTGGGAAAAACATGGGACTTTCATGTATCCGAAGCTCTAAGAATAACTAATGAAAAAAACTTAGAATTAATCTCCGATTCTGTTGAGTATCTCTCGCAAAGAGTTGATGAGGTTTTTTTTGATGCCGAGCATTTCTTTGATGGATACAAGGCTAACAGTGAATATGCTGTTCAATGCCTCGAGATAGCCCTAAGTTCTGGGGCAGCCGGTGTTGTTCTGTGTGATACCAATGGGGGCTCCACTCCGTGGGAAATCAAAAAAATAGTAGCAGCAGCAAGGAAAATAAATAAAAAATGTATTCTTGGTATCCACGCTCATAATGATTCCGATTTAGGAGTTGCCAATGCTTTGCAGGCAGTTATCTCTGGAGCAACTCAAGTTCAAGGAACAATAAATGGATACGGTGAACGATGTGGTAATGCCAACCTGTGCTCAATAATTGCAAATTTAAATTTAAAAATGGGTATTGATTGCATTCCGGGCTCCAACCTACAACATCTTTATTCCGTTTCCAACTATATAAATGATTTGGCAAGTTTACCGAAAAATGACAAGCTGCCGTTTGTTGGAAAGAGTGCCTTTGCCCATAAAGGTGGCATACATGTAAGCGCTATTGTCAAAAACAGTTTGACTTATGAGCATGTAGAGCCAAGTTTAGTAGGAAACCATAGGCGAGTGTTGGTTTCCGATCTTGCAGGAAAGAGCAGCATTCAATACAAACTAAAAGAATTAAATATTGGCAAAGTATCGGATGAACACATAGCCCAAATTTTGAACCAACTTAAAGAATTAGAAAATGAAGGTTATGAGTTTGAAGGAGTTGATGCTTCTTTCGAACTATTAGTTAAAAAAATATCTGGACAATATACACCAAAGATTGAATTAATTGAGACTGAAATAAACACTAGACAAATCATTCCTGCAAGTAAATCATCAGCAAGGGTGAAGATAAAAATCGACAACGAAGTAGTTGAAAGCGTATCAACTGGG
>PCAG01000041.1 GCA_002730475.1 Spirochaetales bacterium
AACACCAGTAAATGTGCCCGCTCCTTTATCGATTTGTTCAAAGCCTACTGATCTAAGAATTTGTTTTTGAATGGATGGAAGGAAAATAGTCCCCAGAACGGTAACCTCTTCGGGGAGTAATCCATCTTGAGTAACACTTATTCTAACAGTTGTCCTTCTCATTCTTTATTCTAACCTCCAAATTATGCAAAAAGAAATAAATTTTTATCACATTTTACTTAATTAAAGTTTAAAAGACAAATTGGTTGAGCTGTCTTCGATAGTCGAGCAAGAGGCTATTTGTTTGAAATCTTAATTTTTATGCTATATTTCTCTTCTTAGATAAGATTTGCTTAGAGAGTTTTAATGGGTTTAACAAAAAGTCAGATTGGAAGGTATAGCAGGCATTTGATAATGCCAGAAGTGGGAATGAAAGGCCAAGAAAGGCTAGCCGAATCCAAAGTTTTGTGTATAGGTGCCGGAGGATTAGGCTCTCCTTTAGCACTTTATTTGGTCTCAGCCGGAATTGGAACGGTTGGAATAGTAGATTTCGATGTAGTTGACCTTAGCAATCTTCAAAGACAAATTCTTCATGCTGAGGACAGAGTTGGGGACCTAAAAGTTGAATCCGCAAAAAAACGACTTGTGGAACTCAATTCTGATATTACCGTCAATACATATAATCTCCGATTAACATCTGAAAACGCTTTAGATTTATTTAAAGACTACGATGTAATTGTCGATGGAACAGATAATTTTGCAACAAGATACCTAGTAAATGATGCCTGTGTATTGCTAGGTAAGCCAAATGTCTATGGTAGCATTTTTCGTTTTGAGGGACAGGCAACCGTCTTTAATCATAAAGGAGGACCTCATTACAGAGATTTGTATCCTGAGCCACCACCTCCAGGGATGGTTCCTTCGTGTGCAGAGGGAGGAGTATTAGGTATTCTCCCAGGTATAATTGGAGTTATTCAAGCAACCGAAACGGTAAAAATTCTTCTTGATATAGGCCAAACGTTGAGTGGAAGACTTCTTCTTTATGACTCGTTAGGAATGTCTTTTAGAGAGATTAAATTAAGGAAAAATCCTGATACTCCAGAAATTACCAAATTGATAGACTACGAAGAGTTCTGTGGCATTAATATCACAGATGAAAATGAGGACGAATTATTAGAAATTGACGTCGATGAATTTAAGAATATCGTGGAAGCCTCAAATAATATTACAATCTTAGATGTTAGAGAGCCCGGTGAATATGAGATCTGTAGCCTGAAAGATTCGAGACTTATTCCTTTGGGTGATTTGACTTCCAGAGTTCATGAGCTAGATACCGCTGACGACATCATCATCTATTGTCATCATGGGATGAGGAGCCTGCAAGCTGCAAGAATTTTAAAAGGTATGGGATACAAAAAAGTAAGAAATCTAGCCGGTGGAATAGATGCCTGGGCCGCAAAATTCGATGACGAGATGCCTAGATATTAAGAACTAAAGTCGTCAAGGTCACCATATTTATTGCTACCATCGTTACCCTTCAAAAATCCAACATTAATAAATATATATATTTCAATCGCTACTATTGCCAATCCATATGGGCCAACTATTGATTCGGGTATTAAGAAAAAATGGTAAGGAATTGTCATTACATATGGGACAATGGCGAGAAGACCATTAATTGATTTATCCTGTAATCTTTTTGCATCCACAAAGACTCCAAATGCAGAAAAAACAAGGAACAAGAAAGATATGACTCTGGTAGTTTGATTTTCATCTAAATTTAATTCACGAACTACCAATGCGGCAGGTAAGGAGAGCAAAATACTTATTACATACAAAAAGATTTTTGAATACCACCAAGTTTGTCGATTGATTCTTCCTTCTAAAGAGAAAAAAATAAACTTCAAAAACTCAAACTGTAAAAATTTCTTAATATCCATACCAAACTACCCATTGGGCGAAAAGGGACTCGAACCCTCACGAACCTAAATCCAGCGGCTTTTGAGGCCGCCGCGTCTACCAATTCCGCCATTCGCCCAGATGTTCTAAATTAAAATTTTTTTTCTTTCATCTTATACCAATAAATAGCGTTAATTACAAGAGAATGGGTGATTATTCCTCCATTTATAAAGTCTTCCAAATCCGACAAATCCACCAGTTTAACCTTGGTATGTTCACTACCAAAATTGTCTGGCTCAGATATTTTCTCAACATTATTAGCTAAAAATGTATGGCATTTGTTGTTTAAAATTGCAGGATTAGGGTCAACAATCCCGAGCTTTGACCACTCTTCGGATACAAATCCAGTTTCTTCTAAAAGTTCTCTTTGTGCAGATTTAAGAGGCCGCTCATTAGCATTAACCATACCTCCAGGCAACTCTAGAGTAATAGAATCAGTTCCCGGCCTATACTGTTCAACAAACACAACTTTATTATCATCTGTCAAAGGGAATATGTTAATCCAATCGGAAGAATCGAGAACATAAAAGTAGTATTTTTTCTTCTGCGAATCTTGGTATGGAGATTGCATTTCATATTCAAATAAGTTAAAAATTTTCAAATTTTTTAATATCTTCTTATTCCGTATTTCCCATTTTTTCATACAAGTTTGAATATTAACCGAAGGCTTGATGAATTAAAAATCTTGAAGATAAAAAATTATGAAAATGTTACTATTATTTTTGTTGGAGAGTTGGCCGAGTGGCCGAAGGCGCACGCTTGGAAAGCGTGTAGAGGATCAAACCTCTCGTGGGTTCGAATCCCACACTCTCCGTAGAAGAATTAAGTCGGCTGGTCATTTTTGATAGTAGGCCTTTGCGAATTCCGCCAGGACAGAAATGTAGCAACGGTAGCAAGTAGGTCTGGGTATCTTGATTGATTAGCCGGCCGTAAAGTAAAGTATGTCACATTTAGTTTTATCACGAAAATACAGACCTAAAACTTTTAATGAGGTTTTAGGTCAGAATAACGCTTTAACTATTTTAAAGGGATTTATCGAAAAGGATTCTCTACCCCATGCCTTAATATTCTGTGGTTCAAGAGGTGTTGGAAAAACATCAATGGCAAGAATCTTAGCAAAAACCATCAACTGTGATGACTTACTAAAGACCGGTGAATGTTCAAATTATAATTCATGCTCTTGTAAAGAAATCGATGAGAATAGGTCAATTGATGTAATTGAAATTGATGCGGCATCAAACAATGGAGTTGATCAAATCAGAGAGATTATTGATAGCTCAAATTATTCTTCAATTAAATGTAGATACAAAGTATTTATTATTGACGAAGCCCATATGCTCTCAAAGGCTGCTTTTAATGCGTTGTTAAAAACACTTGAAGAACCAAATAGAAATACAATCTTTATTCTTGCAACAACCGAAATTGAAAAAGTACCTCTTACTATAATATCAAGATGTCAAACAATTAATTTTAAAAACATAAAAAAAGAAGATATCAAGAAATATTTAGAAGAAATTTCTAACAATGAAGGAATCTCAATTGACAATGAATCAACAAGAATGATTGTTGATGAGAGCAAGGGTTCAGCAAGGGATGCCTTAGGATTTCTTGAATTACTTTCGAGTTCTCTAAATAAAACTATCAAGATAGATGATGCCTCAATTCTCTTAGGAAAGACACCAACGCAAATTCTGTCAAATATTACCAAGAACATACTTGGAGCAGATATCAACAAAGTTTTAGATGAGTATAATAATATTTATGAAAGTGGTTATGATTCAAAAAAGTTTATCAGCTCTCTAATGAATTATTTTAGGACTATGGTCTATTACAAATTAGGTTTAGAGAATACGGTTGATGATATCGAGGTTTTAAGTGATGATGAAATCGCAAACATCAAAAAGTACGATTTACAAATACTTGAAACCCTATTTGATGAGCTTATTAAGCTATATGATATATCTTCAAAATCAGACAATATTAGATTTTTTATAGAATCTAATTTAATTAAATTATGTATTGTTTCGGACTATCTTAATTTCGATTTAGTACTTGAGAACAATGACAGACTAGAGAATAAAAACGATATCGAGACTCCAAGCAATATTGGCATAAAGGCAGAAACTAAAAAAAAAAAATTAAAACCTAATGTCAACGATGATTCAGAGAGAAATGGTGATGGGGAATCAATTAACGATATCCCTAAAAATAATCATGATTTAGCAACCAAAGAACCTAACAAGAAACCACAAGAAGGGAGGGATAGTAACGAATTTAAATTTAAGGAAAAAAAAGATAAACTATTAGAGTCTCAATCCGTAAAGAATCTGTTTGATACTTTTGATTGTAGGATATTAGATGTAGAAAGAGAAAATTGATTATGAAATTACCCGGCAATATGAACATGAAGAATATGATGAAACAGGCTGAAAAAATGAAGCTTGAAATGGATAAGCTTCAAGAAGAAGTCGGAGAGATATTAGTCGAGTCGAGTTCGGGTGGTGGAATGGTAAAAGTGACAGCAAAATCAAAGGGTGAAATAACTTCAATTATCATAGAAGACGAAATATTAAAATCTGGGGACAGAGACATGGTTCAAGATTTAATACAAGCTGCAATAAATGAAGTTTTAGATAAAGGTAGAGAAAACATTAAAGAAGAAATGTCGAAAGCCGCATCATCAATGGGGATACCACCCGGTTTCCTTTAAAAATGAAAAAGAACTATCTTGCCAATGAAATTACACGATTAATTGATTCCTTATCTAAGTTACCTGGCATTGGGAATGTAACAGCATCTAGACTCGCCCTCCATTTAATGAAACAACCCTCACAGTTAAGTGTGGAAATAGCAAAATCCATAATAGAGGCTAGAAAAAACGTTAAAACTTGTGGAACTTGTAATGATTTTATTTTCGATAATGATTGTAGTTGCCACGATAAATCAAAAGACAGTACTATCTTGTGCATAGTCGAAAACACAATAGATTTACTTTCTATAGAAAGAAGTCAAGAATACAATGGTCAATACCATGTCCTTCAGGGGCTACTCTCGATTTCTCAGGGTGTTAATCCGGAAGATTTAGGAATTGACAAACTTATCAGAAGAGTTAAGAAGGAAAATTTTAAGGAAATAATTTTAGCGACAGACCCTACTAGTGACGGAGAGTTTACCGCTCAATTTATTTACGAAAAAATTAAAGATTATTGCGATTTAGTAACACGCATAGCCATTGGTATTCCAATTGGTTCTGAAGTCGATTATATCGACAAAAACACGCTAGCAAAATCACTATTAGATAGAAGAAAAGTATCATAAAGGGTGCGAATTCTTCTTGACTTTAAAGCTATATTACTTATATTTCTTTGATACTTTCATAAATAAATGGGTGGCTCACATTGAAAATCTTAGTTATTATAAGACAAACTCCGGATACCGAAGCAAAAATTCAAGCTAATGCCAATGGTAATGGCATTGAAACATCAAGTATCAAATGGATTCTGAATCCATTTGATGAGTTTGCTGTTGAGGAAGCCGTACAAATCAAGGAAAAATCAGATGCGGAGTTAGTAATTCTTACCGTTGGTCCCGAACGATCTGTCGAAGCACTAAGAACCGCTTTGGCCATGGGGGGTGACTCTTCCATCCATATAAAAGATGAGAGTTTCGGGGATATGGACTCTTATGCTCTTGCAAAAGTTATCGCATCAAAAATTAAAAGTATTGGCGATGTTGACTTAATTTTAACTGGAAAGAAATGGATTGATGAAGAATCCGGTCAAGTTGCAATTCAAGTCGCAGAAGAACTTGGTATTCCTCAGGCTACACTTGCTAGCAAAGTAGACGTGAATGAGGCCGGCAAATCTGTCAAGGTTCAATCGGAAATTGAAGGTGGCCAACGAATTGTCGAACTAACTTTCCCCGCTTTGGTAACTTGCGAGAGAGGTCTTAATGAGCCACGATATGCTTCGTTGCCAGGAATTATGAAGGCAAAGAAAAAACCCCTTGAAGAAGTTCTAATAGATTCAATTGATATTGGTGAGCTTGGTCTTACCAAAGAAGGTCTAGGTAGTGATGGTTCAAGAATCAAAGTTGATAGTATAGAGATTCCTGTAATTAAAAGAAGTCTAAAAATACTTAAGGGTGGGAAATCTGATATGGTGCAGGCTGACGAAGTACAAAAAGCATCCAATGACCTTGTAAAGCTTCTACGAGAAGAAGCTAAAATTATCTAAGGAGAAGAGAATGAGTGAAATTTGGGTATTAGTGGATACAAGTCAAGGAAAAATTAGAAATGTTACTTATGAAGTTTTGACCGCAGCCAGAAAATTGAAAGAAAAAAATGGCGCTACGGTAGCTGCAGTGTATATCGGAGATAGCGCAGGTCCTATCGAGGGAGATCTTGGCAAATACGGTGCCGAAAAATTTTACAAGGTTGAAAATGCTGCCCTTAAGGAATTTAACCCTTCAGCATACGCTCATGCATTATCCGAAATAATTAAAAATCATACCCCTGAAATAATTTTAGCTGGCAATACTCTACAAAATCAGGATTTTCTTCCACGGGTTGCATCAAAAACATCCGCTGGTTTAACTCTTGATGCTATCGATATTGATATAAGCTCTTCTTCGACTTTGCAAGTAAAAAGATACAGATACTCAGGTAAGTCAATATCTACGATTAGTTATCACGATACAAAGCCAATGATAGCCACCATAAGGCCTAATGCGTTTAAACCAGTTGAGAACGAGGCAAGTCCCGAGGTTGTTAGTGAAAGCCCTGATATTCCTTCGCAAGACAATATCAAAGTCTTGGAAACAAAGATTACCCCTAAAGAAAGGCCCGAATTAACTGAAGCTGACAAAATCATTTCTGGAGGAAGAGGCGTAGCAAGTACTGAGAATTTTAAATTAATTTTTGATATAGCTGATAGTATAGGTGCGGCTGCGGGTGCTTCAAGAGCAGCTGTGGATTCGGGATTTGTACCCTACGAAATGCAAGTAGGGCAAACCGGTAAAGTTGTATCTCCCAACTTGTATGTTGCTGTAGGTATTTCTGGTTCTGTTCAACACTACGCAGGAATGGGTTCATCAAAAGTGATTGTTGCCATCAATAAAGATCCTGATGCACCAATTTTTCAAAAATGTGATTATGGAATTTGTGGTGACTTGTTTGAAGTTATCCCAGCATTGACAGAAGAGTTTAAGAAACTCTCTTAAACAATCCAAGCGTACAAAACACACAATAAGTAAGCAATATCTTATTTAATATCAATCAACTTGATTTTATAATCTAGATTACGAAATATCTTTTTTGTTACCGAATTAAAATAGGCTGATTTGTCGGTAACAAATATTCTTCTCCTTTTTTTAGTCTTACTGAATTCATTAGGATGTTTCAACTTAAGGTAACTATATAAAGATTTAGAAATTTCTTGTGCTGAATCAATTAGAATCACATTTGGACCAAGATAATCCTGTATAGCTTCTTTCATTAATGGATAATGGGTGCAACCCAATATTAATGCCTCTATCGCATTACCTTTAAATACAGCCAGGTTGTCTTGAATTATTAGTTTCGAATAATTTTTCTTTAAAAGACCTTGTTCAATCATTGGGACAAAAATAGGGCATGCTTTTGCTATTGTTTTAATTGATTTATCAATCCTTCGTATATTATTTTCATATGTTTTACTTTCAATCGTTGAAGCAGTACCGATAATCCCTATTCGTTTGGCTCCCGATTTGGATGACGCCAGTACGCCAGACGATAAAACATCAAAGATTGGCAGATTAAATTTCCTTTTTAATAAAGATGTCGAATACGATGAAGCAGTATTGCATGCCACGACAATAATCTGGCAGCCCAACGATCGCAAAAATCTTACATTACGTTCAGAATATTTATCAACTGTTTTTTTGGATTTTATTCCATAAGGTAGTCTTGCAGTATCACCGAGATAAGACAATTCAAAGGATGGGAGTTTTTTAGAAATCTCTTTAAATACAGTCAGTCCACCAATTCCTGAATCAAAAATCCCTATTTTCATTACTATATTATATTGTAAGATTAACTCGTGGGAAATTTAAATTTAGTAGAACCTATATCCGCTTACCACAAAGACTGTCCAGAGTGCGGAAGTGTCCTTTTTCCTGTCTCGTCAGAAACACGAGATAAGCTCGACTCCGACAGCAACAAACTGCATTCCGAAGAAAAGAAGGCTGATAAAGAATGTCATTGTTGTGGTAAAAAATTTATGGTTCTTTTTGGGTGTTAAAATGCCATATATCAATCTAAAAGTTGGTGGAAAGCTAACTGATGAGCAAAAAAAAGAAATAATTACACAATTTACAAAGACACTTGAAACCGTAGCAAACAAACCTGCTTCGTCTACGTATATAGTCATAGATGAAGTGTCAAGAGATTTGTGGTCAGTTGGCGGTAAACTGCTGTCAGAGAATGATTAGTCAAAACCTCAAGTATTCTATGCGTACAAACTATTAGTTTGTACGCATAGAGATTTTCTAAATTTGGTAGAGTGTTACTACCATGTTCATATCAATCTTAGTCACCATATGCTTCATTGCCATGTTCTGTAATATCTAATCCTTTTCTTTCACCCTCTTCTTCCACTCTAAGACCAAATATTTGATTAACAACAAACAAGATAATCCAAGTACCTATAGATACAAAAATAACGGTTCCTAAGGCTGCTTTGATTTGAACCATAAGTAGTCCATCAAATTGATACGCAGCTGCAGCGAAAAGCCCTGTGGCAATACATCCCCAAAGGCCTCCTATTCCGTGAATTGCAACAACATCTAGCGTATCATCAAAATTAAATTGAGTTTTTAATGAACATGCATAACTGCAAATAATACCTGCGACTAAACCTATATAAATCGACGAAATTGGATCAACAAAACCCGCAGCAGGAGTAATCGCAACAAGACCAGCAATTGCTCCACTGGCAGCCCCTATAACTGTCGGGACTCCCTTTGATATCCACTCTGTCAACATCCATGCGATAACCGCAGCAGCAGCAGCAGTATTGGTATTTACAAAAGCTAAAGCAGCATCCGCATTTGCGCCTAATGCACTTCCAGCATTAAAACCAAACCATCCCACCCACAGAAGGGCCGCACCGGCGACCACAAATGGAACATTATGGGGGGTATTAGAAGAATTGGAGCTACTTCTCTTTCCATACATAAATGCAGCGACTAAAGCTGCTGTACCGGAACTCATATGAACTACCGTTCCACCAGCAAAATCTAATGCACCCATTCCGCCAATCCATCCTCCACCCCAAACCCAATAACATAGTGGGGAATAAATCAATATTGACCAGAGGATAGCGAAAGCAATATAAGCGCTAAATTTGGCTCTCTCGGCAATCGCACCTGTAATAAGAGCCACAGTGATTATCGCAAAAGTTCCCTGAAAGGCAACAAATAAATAATCAGGAATTGTGCCATTAGCATCTCCAACGATATTCCTTAAGCCAATGGATTCTAAAGATCCTACAAATTGACTACCTGAACCGCCACCGAATGCGAGTGAATAGCCAATCAAGACCCAAACTATACTTATAATTGCTGCAGCAGCAAAACTATGAGTAATCGTACTTAGAACATTTTTTTTTCTAACAAGCCCGCCGTAAAATAGAAACAGTCCTGGGATTGTCATCATTAATACCAATGCGGTTGATGTAAGCAACCATGCGGTATCTCCACTGTCAACTTCATCAGCAAATGCACTGAGAGGAAGTAAAAACAGTATAAAAAAAAGAACTTTGGTAAACTTCTTCATCTTAGCCTACCTCCTTATACTTAACCTTACGATATATGGAGCAAGAATTGTGCCAATAAAGACAAAACCCCCTAGCTTAATTATCTCAAGCCAAAGGGTCTATCAAGGAGGTGGCATGTTACTAGGAAGGATTGCTACACAAATTTGTTTTTATTTAAAGTAAGGATAAGCCTCTATGCCTACCTCGCTAGCGTCAGATCCTAGAACTTCTTCTTCTTGAGAAGGTCTTACTCCGATAGTATATTTCAATACAAGCCATACGATTACTGATGCAACAAAGACAAACATAACTACAGATAACGTACCGATAATTTGACCACGGAACGTTGTATCTGGATTAGACAGCGCAACCGCTATTGTTCCCCATATGCCCGATAAAAGATGTACAGGTAATGCGCCAACAACGTCATCAATTGTAAGGGCTTCAACCAATTTTGTACCTATCACTGCTATTATTCCACCAACTCCACCTACCATTATCGACATCATCATGGAGGGTGCTAAAGGCTCAGCAGTAATTGAAACAAGTCCTGCTAATGCACCATTAAGAGCAAAAGTAACATCAACTTTTCCAAACATAATTTGAGAAAGTATCATTGCAACTACTAGTCCACCACATGCAGCCAAATTTGTGTTGACAAAGATGTTGGACACAGCCACGGCATCATCCATGGTGCCAATTGCTAGTTGAGATCCCCCATTAAATCCAAACCATCCAAGCCATAGTATAAACGTACCCAGGGTTGCCAAAGGAATACTGGATGCGGGCATGGGATTCGGCTTTCCATCCTTGGAGAATCTTCCAAACCTTGGACCAATAACAATAGCTCCAGCAAGAGCCGCAGCCCCGCCAGCAGCATGGACTAGTGTTGATCCTGCAAAATCCGAGAAACCCATAGATGACAACCAACCACCGCCCCATTGCCAACCCATTTCGATTGGATAAATAATTCCAGACAAAATTACCGCGAAAAGAAAGAAGGTCCAAATTTTCACTCTTTCAGCAATAGTTCCCGAGACTATCGATACCGTGGTTGCACAAAAAACCATCTGAAAGAACCAATCAGAATTTGCTGCATAACCAGTTGCGATATCTTCCGCCGGGACAAACATAGCAAAAGAGCCTATGTATCCACCTTCAGGAATTCCATACGCCAAATTGTATCCTACCAAAAAGAACATAATTCCAGATATAGAATAAAGGCCTATGTTTTTCAAACAGATTGTGGAAACATTTTTAGTTCTTACCATCCCCGATTCTAGCATCGCGAAACCGGCAGCCATCCACATAACAAGAAAACCCATTATCAAAAACAATAATGTATTAAAAACAAATGCTGTCTCTTCAGGACTATTAGATGCCGATGCGTTACATGTGAAAAACAAAGTAGCGGAACCAAAAACCAAAAATAACAAGAAATTTTTAAATTTTGATGTAATCATTTTAATCTCCTCCAAGGAATGATTTTTACCTATGCTGTTGCAATATGCGTGCCAACCTTTTTCCAAAATCATTATTTTTTTTGTTGTATCCTTTAAGGTATGGAGAATCAACCGAGGAATCTCTGTGAAATGCTGAGAAATTCGGCAGAAAGATATGGGCAGGATATAGCTCTTACTGAGATTAAAGAAGGTGAGCTTGTAAGTATAAGTTTTAGCTCCCTTCATTCTAAGGTCCTACACAGAGCTAAAATATTGCTAGAATCCGGTATAAAACCAAAATCCAACGTAGCCATATCGGGCCCCAATTCAATTGATTGGGTTATCGGATTCTTTTCGATAATCTATGCTAATTGCACAGTTGTACCAATAGACCCAAAATTAAATAAAAAAACAATTGAATTTATTCTGAAATTTACAAATGCATCCTTGCTTGAAGATATGCCAATTACAGAAACCCACGAGGAGCTTCCTCCTCCACCCATTGACGAAGATTCCATTGCGGAAATTCTTTTTACATCTGGAACAACTGGAGATCCAAAGGGCGTCATGCTTTCGCATAAAAATTTGATTTCAAATTTACGCGATATTAATCAAATTATTCCTTTTTGTAATCGGGATACCGTTTATAAATCTTTTTCGATACTTCCACTGCACCATGTATACGAATTAACTGGAGGACTTCTAAACAGCATTTACAATGGGAACATAGTACATTTTTGCTCCAAGATAGATTTAGCAACAATGTCAAAAGAAATGAAAATGACTTTACCTTCTATATGGCCCGTAGTTCCTTTGATACTTGAGAAAATATTTAAAGGCATAAAAAAAAATTTAGAAGAATCAAGAATAAAGAGTATGTTGTTTTATGTAGCTCCAAAACTTTTTGGAACATTAGTCAAACACAAGCTCGGATTAGATAAAGTAAAATTTATTTTGTGTGGTGGGGCTCCCCTCAATGAAGAAATAGAGAGATTTTTGGACAGAATTGGAATTAAGATAGTCCAAGGATACGGTCTTTCCGAGGCATCTCCTCTAATTTCCGTTAACCCTCCAACTAAAATCAAGTTTGGATCAGTAGGGAAAATTATAGAATCTTGCGATATAGAGTTGAGAGATAAAAACGAAGACGGTCACGGCATAATTTTTGCAAAGGGTCCCAATATCTTTTTAGGATATTACAAGAATCCTGAATCAACCAATGAGGTTTTAAAAGATGGTTGGCTTGATACAGGAGACATAGGATACCTTGACGATGAAGAATATCTTTATATTACCGGTAGAGAAAAATTTGTTATTGTGAACAAAGGAGGGAAGAATATTTATCCAGAAGAGATCGAAGAGCGCCTAAAAACTTCAAACTTAGTTAAAGACTCAGTAGTTTTTAGTAAGGATGATAAAAATATAATTGCAATAATTCAGCCCGAAGAACTAGCAATCAAAGATAAGCATTTAGATGAAGTAAAAAAAATGGTTTACAAGCACGTATTAGATATCAATAAGCAATTAGAATCATACAAAAGAGTAAATAAAGTTTACATCACCACGAATGATTTTGAAAAAACATCGACTCAGAAAATAAAAAGAGACTTTTTAAAAAATTTAGATATCAACGATTACACCTTAGCAAACTAAATGCAATCGCCTAAACTTTAAATTCTTCTCTTCCCTAAACTCGTCTTTAAGTTGTTTCGGTCTTAGTAATAACTCTTTATCAATCATCTTGTAAGGAATCTCAATAATATTTGTTTTAGATTGCAATACACCACCAGGTAATTGATAAACTGAATCATCTAGCTTGCGGAAATAAAGATTGAAAGTCTTTCCTTCAAATGAATAAATTGGTGGAATTATGCTAGAATCGACTGATTTTTCTCTACACAAGATTAATGACAACAAGTCACATACTTGAAGCAATGTGAGTTCAATCTTAAACTCATCTGTATTAATCGATGGCCTTTCCCGTCTTAAAAAGATAGCACTAAGCATATGTTCACATTTTTTGTTAAATGAGCTCTTAGAGACATCTCTTCTAGAAGTAGATTGGCTAAAAAGAGCCTTGAAATGTTCAGCAATCAAAAGAGATGAGTAGGGGATAATAGCATTAGCGATACTTTTAAGCCATAACTCTTCTTGCAGAGATTGTTTCATATTTTGAAAGGTATATACTTGATTGGTATCTGATGTTTTTGGAGTTTTATCATATTCAATCCAACCACAGTCATGATTTCGTATAGCATATTCGAGTTCTGTTTTATTCTTTAAACCATAGGTTATTTCATCGCTAAAAAGAAGGAAAATATCAAGCGCTACTCTTGCATGGTCATGCTGTTTAACGAAACACAGGCTGTCGCCATATTCTCTGGTTATCAATTGTTTCTCCTTTTTTTTAATGCTCTTGCATTCTTATTATAATCAAGATAACTTAATTCTGTGGCTTTAGTAGCAATAATAGTTGGTAGCGATTCAGATTTAGATAAAGCTTCTGATGCTTGCACTGTTTTAGATGAGCTTAACATTCCTTATGAATTAAGGATTGCATCCGCACACAGAACTCCAGAATTAGTTACTGAATATATGAGTGGGATTGAAGAAACAGGCATTGAAGTAATAATAGCTGCTGCCGGTTGGGCCGCCCATCTGCCCGGGGTTGTTGCATCTTTCACCACGCTTCCCGTTATTGGTGTCCCCATTGACTCTTCTTGCTTGAATGGCTTAGATTCACTTTTATCAATAGTCCAGATGCCACCTGGTATCCCTGTTGCAACCATGTCTATAGGGAAAGGTGGGGCTAGAAACGCTGGAATTTATGCAGCCTCCATCTTATCTATTAAACATCCCGATATTAAGGAATCATTGCAGGGCTTTAGATTAAGATTAAAAGAAAAAGTAAAAAAAGCTGCAGAGAAACATAATAAATAAATAAATTGCAAATTTTTAATTCTGGCAAAACAGATTATGCATCATTAGCAATGCTATTAAAAGATGGACAAATCTTTTGCTATCCTACCGAAACGCTTTATGGCCTTGGGTGCACCGTAGATAATGAACTAGGGTTAGAAAGGATATATAAAATTAAATCAAGAGAAAAAGAGAAGAAGTTCTCCATCCTATTTAAAGATCTTGAAATGATAAGAGAATTTTGCGAGATAGGAAAGATTGAAGAAGATTTAATTATGAATTTTACTCCTGGCCCATTATCAATTTTATTACGAACAAGAAATGAAAATCTAGCAAATAAACTACTAATAGGTTTAAATGGCAAAATTAGCTGTAGAGTGTCTTCTCATCCTTTTGTTGCCGGGCTCTTTAAATCTTTGAATATCCCAATCGTATCTACAAGCGCAAATATTAGTGGTAGCAAGAATATTTTTTCTTTCAAAACCATATATAATACTTTCCATAATCTAGTGGATATTATTGTTGATGGTGGGGATATTAACGAATCCATGGGTTCTACCATTATTGAAATGGATAAAAATGATATGAAACTCATAAGAGAAGGCGATATTAAAGAGAAAGAGATAACGGTTTTCCTTAATGGCAGAAATTAAATCTTTTAGAGCACTAAGGTACAATCAAAAGGTAGTTACAAATCTGAGCAATGTAATTGCCCCTCCTTATGATGTAATAAGCAAGGACCAGCAAGAAGAACTTTATTCACTAGACGAGCATAATATAATCAAGATTGATTTCAACAAGGCTCCCGGGGACGATAAATACAAGATTGCGAAAGAAACTTTTGAAGATTGGCAAAAAAGAGAAATCTTAATAGAAGACGAAGAAAATAGTTTATATCCATACTATCAAAAATTTACCTACAAAGGAAAAGAACATGAAAGAATTGGATTAATTGGGCTTGTTAGACTCCACGAATTTGTAGATAAGATTATTTTGCCACATGAAGAAACATTCAGTGGCCCTAAAGCAGATAGGTTGAAACTAATGAAAGCATGTAATGCTAATCTGAGTCCTATATTTGGTGTTTATAATGATCCCAATTTAAAGATTCATAATATAATAAGTGACTTCATAAATTCGAACAAACCAATTATTGAAGCTAGATCCTTAGATGAAATAACCAATAAAGTCTGGAAAATATCAGATAAAGATTTAATTAATAAAATTCAAGATGCCTTTAGTGATAAGCAAATTCTTATTGCTGATGGTCATCACAGATATGAAACTTCATTAAATTTAAAGAGAGAGCAGGAAACGGCAAAAAATTCCTATGCAATGTTCTACTTGTCTGGATCTAATCAAGAAGGATTATTAATCAATCCTACACATAGAGTACTAAACAATGTTCAGAATGTAGACAAAATAATTTCGTCAATAAAATCAAATTTTCTAACCAAATCTTTGGAGCATATCAAGGAAGACGAGCTTCTTTCGGACGAGTTTTTTGTTGTATCAGAAAGCAAAAATCTCTATAAGTGCAAAATCGTGAATGAAGATAAAGAAAAATTTTATGGCATGAGTGTCTATGCGGTTCAAAATAAAATCATTGATGTATTTGATGACATATATTCGGATATCGCCTTCTTTAAGGGCATTGATGATGCTCAACCTTCAATGGTTCATAACTCAATTGGCTTAATACTGCCCAAATTTGTTCCAGAAGATATTATGAGGATAGTTCTGGACAACAAGAAGATGCCTCAAAAATCTACTTACTTTTATCCCAAAGTTGCGACAGGGCTATTGTTTAATAAATTATATTAATTTTTTAATTCATTTATAATTCAATCAGATGAACAAAGACAACATAAGAAATTTTTGCATTATAGCTCATATAGATCATGGAAAGTCGACACTGGCCGACAGGATACTAGAAATCACCAAATCAGTAACAAAAAGAGATATGACTAATCAATTCTTGGACAATATGGACATAGAAAGAGAGAGAGGTATAACTATAAAATCTCAGTCCGTAAGAATTAATTACTTGTTAGACAATAAAAACTATATTTTTAATCTAATTGACACTCCTGGTCATGTAGATTTTAGCTATGAAGTTTCAAGAAGCTTAATGGCATGCGAAGGAGTATTGCTTGTAGTAGATGCAACACAGGGCGTTGAGGCTCAAACCTTAGCCCATGCTTTTCTTGCAGCCGATATGGGTTTAGAGATAATTCCTGTAATAAATAAAATAGATCTTCCTGCATCTGATCCAGAAAGAGTTTGTAAGGAAATAGAAAGCTCAATAGGAATTGACTGCAGTAATGCAATTCTTGTAAGCGCAAAAACTGGTGAAGGTGTTGGAGATATTCTTAAGGAGGTAATTAAAAGAATACCTCCACCAAGAAAGACGGAAGTTGATAGCCTGAGAGCGCTAATAATAGATAGTTGGTTTGATTCTTATTTGGGAGTCGTCCTTCTTGTTAGAATATTTGATAACGAAATTAAAGTAGGAGAGAAGATTAGGTTAATTTCTACCGACAGAGATTACGAGGTTAGAAACTTAGGAATCTTTAATCCCAAACCAACGAATGTTCCCAAATTGAGTTCAGGAGAAGTTGGCTTTATTACTGCATCAATAAAACAAATAAGTGATGCTAAAGTAGGGGACACAATTACACTTAGCAGTAAAGCTGCCAATACTGCCCTCAAGGGCTTTAAGGATATAAAACCTATGGTTTTTTGTGGACTATATCCTATTGACCCTAATTTTTATGAACAACTAAAAGAATCTCTTGAAAAAATTAGTCTTAATGATTCTTCCATAAAATATGAGCCTGAGACTTCTGCCGCATTAGGTTTCGGCTTTAGGTGTGGATTTTTGGGATTACTGCATATGGAAATAATAAAAGAAAGATTAGAAAGAGAATTCAATTTAGCTTTGATTGCAACGTCGCCAACAGTGGTTTACGAAGTGTTTAAAACAAATGAAGAAAGGATAATCGTGGACAATCCTAGCTTGCTTCCCGATAGAAGTAATATCGAATCTATCATTGAACCTTTTGTTGATATCAGCCTACATACGCCAAAGAAATTTTTAGGTGGTCTTCTTGAGTTATGTGAATCAAGAAGAGGGGTTCAGAAAAATATAACTTTTATATCTGAAGAAAGATTAATTTTAGAATACGAGTTGCCTTTGTCTGAAATGATTTATGATTTTTACAACAAAGTTAAATCGATTACAAAGGGATATTGCTCTATGGATTACGAACCAAGTAAATCAAGAGAGTCCGACTTAATAAAGCTCGATATATTAATAAATGGGGAAATCGTTGATGCATTGTCTTTAATAATGCACAGAAAGAATTCCTACCATAGAGGAAGAGGCCTTGCTGAAAAACTAAAAGAAATAATACCACGACAACAATTTGAAGTGGCTATTCAAGCTGCTATAGGCTCGAAAATTATTGCTAGAGAAACTGTAAAGGCATTTCGTAAAGATGTTACTGCCAAATTGTATGGTGGAGACGTAACGAGAAAGAACAAACTCTTGGATAAACAAAAAGCCGGAAAGAAAAGAATGAAAAATGTTGGCAGTGTCGAGATACCTCAAGAAGCATTTATGGCTGTACTATCATCTAAAGAATGAATATATCTAACCTTTTTCTTTTGGTGTCATCATAGCAGTAATTGCTAAACAAGCAGCACTCGTAGCATCAGGATTAGTAACAACATTAATTAATGAAGGCAAACCAGAACTACATGCTCTTTCTATAGCTGGTGACAACTCATCTGCTTCGGTCACCATTTCTCCGTATCCTCCCATCGCTTTTACGATTTCATGGTAATTAATAAATGGAAGTTCGTGTCCCGCTGGAGTATTATCTCGACCATAATTGAGCCAATGTTGGTGTTTCGTCATCCCCCAAGACTGATCGTTACAAACTATAGATACAAAAGGTATTTTGTGCTTAACGGCAGTTTCAAATTCCATGAGATTCATCCCTATGGCTCCATCACCACTAATTAGTGCAACTTGTCTTTCTGGGAAAGCAACTTTGCTGCCTATAGCAAAAGGTACTCCTACCCCCATACATCCCAGCGGTCCTCCTTTTACATAGAAGCCTCCTTTGGATACTTGATAAACGGAATCAGTCCAAGCTTGGGTATCACCTCCATCAATACAGAGCATCGTGTCTTCACCTAAAACATCTTCTATAGATTTAACGACCCTAAGAACATGCAGGGGTTTCGTGTCACTATTTTTTAGCTTTGTTACAGCTTTCCATTCAGTATTCTTCCATTTTATACAAGTATTCATCCATTCCGAGAAAGCATCTTCAACAAGAGACTCATGAACGAATCTGTCATTAACCTTAGTTAAAGCTTTATCAATATCAGAAACGATAGGAAGATGGGCTGGTATGTTTCGCCCTATTTCTTCAGGCTCAATATCTACTTGTATGATTTTTGCGCTTGGATTAAATGTCCTACCCCAACCTATATATAAACTTAATCTAACCCCCAGCAATATAATTAAATCGGCTTCAGAAGTAATTTTTTTAAAACCATTTAAAGCTGAAGGGCTAGCTTGTCCTAAGCAATTTTTGTGTTTATCTGATACTATGCCTCGACCAAAATTAAGAGTAAATATTGGTATATTTAGTCGGTTAACAAATTCCTCTAGTGTATCAGAAGCTCCAGAATACCAAGAACCACTTCCAGCTATGACAACTGGCCTAGAGGATTTCTTAATCATTTCTACAAATTTCTGTACGTCTAAATCGTTAATCTCAGGATTTGAGGGGATTGCAGATTGAGACCTATCAAGCTCTTTACTATCAATTTTCTCATAAAGAACTTCATGAGGAAATCCTAAATAAACAGGTCCTGGTCTTCCAGAACAAGCCATTTTGTAAGCATGGGCTGTATATTCGGCTAATCTTTTAGTGTCGTATACGGTCTTGGCCCATTTAGTTATAGGGCGAACCATCGATTCTTGATCTATATCCTGCAGGGGCAACCTATCCATTTCTTCAATGCCTGCTTTTCCAGACAAGAATATACAAGGAGAATTCGACAAGAAAGCTCCGGACATTCCAGTGATTACATTTGTTAGTCCTGGTCCCGCGGTAACCAAACAAACGCCTGGGGACTTAGTTACTCTTCCATATGCATCTGCAGCCATCGATGCGCCTTGCTCGTGATGAGTATCGATCAATCTTATACCCATTTCTTTGCAAGCATTGTAAATTGGGTTAACATGGCCTCCCGCTAATGTAAAAATATCTCTTACGCCCAAATCTCGTAAGGTATTCACAATTGCAAATCCGCCATCAATTTTATTATTCATATGCTTTAACTCAATTAACAGTATAATATAAATTACATACAAAAAAATTACTTGAGGGGGCAACAAAAAAAATGACAGAGGAAGAGAAAAGTAAACCTGAACAAGGTTCTCCTGAAGAGGGAGTCACAGAGCCAACTCCTGAGGATGCGCTTAATGCTATAAGGGCATCTATAGCAAATGCATTCAATTTAGGACTACAAAGTCAGCCCAAACAACCGACTGATACAACGGCAGATTTAATTAAAGGGCTTCAAGAAATCATAAGTGGCCAACTCAAACAAGCATACGGGAAAGATGTATCAGAAGATTTTATAAGGGCTAATGCAGAATTTTTTGTTCAGATAGCAGCCGTAGGATACATAATCCCCCGAATTTGTGCTCACGATAAGGATTTTCAAGCCAGGCTTTTTCAGTTAATAGAGGACAGAGTCTTAGAAACTCAAAAACAAGCTGCAGAAAAAAGCCAAGGCGAACAAGGTTCAATCATCCACGAAGATAAAAAAATTATAGTTTGATAATGCCAAAGGAAATTTAATGAAAAAAATTCTGGGGGGGAAAGATAAGGTAAGAATTGGTGCCGCACAGGCTTCCCCTTTTTTCTTCGATAAAGATAAAACCCTCTCAAAGGCTTGTGACTTAATAAAAGAGGCGGCCGAACTCGAATGTAACATTATTAGTTTTCCAGAAGTTTTTATATCCGGCTATCCCGCCTTCTTTACATTAGGTTACGATTCAAATCCAAAGTTGTGGACGGAGTATTTGATTGCACTACAGAGAAGTTCTTTGGTGATTACAGGAGAAGAAATAGACGTCCTAAAAAGAGCCGCCAAGGACAACAATATCATAGTCGTAATGGGAATAAATGAATTAGATGGTACTCCGGGTTCGCAAACCATCTTTAATTCTCTTCTTTTTATTGATAATCACGGAGAGCTACTTGGTTCTCATAGAAAACTTGTTCCAACATATAGCGAGAGAATTTATTGGGGTAACGGAGATGGATCCGATTTGCAAGTCTATGACACCGAATATGGAAGGATTAGTGGCTTGATTTGTTGGGAGAACCATATGACATCCATTAGATCTTATTTGATGACAAAAGGTTTTGAAATTCATATATGTGTATGGCCTGGAAATTGGAAAAGAGGTGAAGACAAATTGCTTGATGCCGATACAAGTATGGAAAATAATTCTTGCAATATCCAACCATTTTGCAAGGTTAATTCGTTTGAGTCTGGAGCATTTACTCTTTCTGTGAGTGGGATTCTCACCAAAAACTCTTTTAAAAAGAGTTTAGAAAAATTTAGAGATAGCGAACATATGAACTACGCTTGGTCTAAAGGAGGGTCTTTAATAACCAATCCCGCCGGTAGAGTTCTGAATGGTCCTTTGTTTGATGAAGAAGGAATAGTATATGCTGATTGTTACCCAGAACAAATAATGGCATCAAAAGCTATTTTTGATCATCTTGGTCATTACTCAAGACCTGATTTGATTAATGTTAATTACAATACAAGCGGAAATAAGTATAACGCTAACATGGACACAATCGTTAATGATTTACTTGATAATAAAAAAAAGATTAAAGAAATCTCAGAAAAAAATGCTATAGACGAAAAGATTTTAGAAGCAATAATTTCGGAGCTCGCAATTACAACCAAATGAGGACTCTCGTAACAGGAGCAACCGGCTATATTGGCCCTTTTCTTGTAAACAAACTCAAAGCAGATGGTCACCAAGTTAGTATCCTAGTTAGAAAAAAAGATGATTTTGATAGATTAAACTCTGAAGGGTTTAATTGTATTCTTGGGGATCTAACCAACAAGGAATCACTAAAGGGAATGTTAAATGATATAGAAGTTCTATTCCATCTAGCTAACATAGCTTCGTGGTGGCTTCCAAGAAAACAGGATTATTATGATATCAATGTCACTGGAACGATTAACCTTCTAGAAGAAGCAAAAAACTCAAATTTAGAAAAAATAATTTATACCAGTAGTATCGCTGCGATAAGACAACCAAAAGGAATTGTCGCCACAGAAGATTCCGTGCATCAGGGTGATTTTGAGAGTGATTATAGCAAATCAAAATATTTAGTAGAGAAAGAAATAGATAAGTATAAAAATCTTGGTCTACCAATTGTAACTTTAAATCCTGGTGTTGTTACTGGACCTCGTGACTTTAAAACATTTGGGAAAACTCTTATCGGAATTTCAAATGGGAAAATTAAATCTAAATTTTTTCCTGAATCCTATGTTCCATTAGTATATATAGATGATGTTATAGATATTCTGACAAGAGCTCTTGACATAGAGCCTGGTAAAAAATATGTTGTTGTTGGAGAGAACATTAAGATTGGAGATATCTTTGATAAAGTTTGTGAAATTCTAGGCAAAGAGAAAATCAATAGAATCACTCCGGATATTTCTTTACGAATGTTGGCATATTTTTCAGAATTCATATCCTTTTTTACTAAAAAAAGACCCTTTCTCGCTATCGACGGATTAAAGGCTATAGAAATCGGAGCAATGGCTAGTGCACAAAAATCTATCGATGAATTAGGCTTCAAGTATCTTAACGCAGATCAAATTTTGACCAAGAGTATAGAGTGGTATAAAAAAAATAATTATATCAATGATTAAAGGTACTTAGGTCCCTTTCTCAAAATTTCAGATTTGACATCTTTTTTATCATTATTTAAATTTGCGTTTCTATGGATAACGAAAAGTTTCTTGTTATAGCAGAAAAACCTAGTGTGGCAAAACTGATAGCCTCGGCGCTAGGTGTCGGCAAAAAGAACGTGGCTAAAGGTCTTAATTGTTATGAAGATGAAAAATATGTTATCACCTCAGCATCAGGTCACTTGGTTGAATACGAAAAGCCAAAGGCAAAGTGGAAGTTTGAAGCTTTACCTTTGAATGGTCCAGGCAATCTAATACCTAAAGAAATACCTACAGTAAAATCAAAACTAAACTTTATAAAGAAGTTGCTAAAACGAAAAGACATATCTAGTGCAATTAATGCGTGTGATGCTGGACGTGAGGGAGAATTAATTTTTAATCAAATAATAAATTATTTAAATGTTGGCAAACCTCTATATAGAGTTTGGCTTCAATCCATGACAAAAAAAGAAATACAAAAAGAGTTTAGCAATCTTAGATCATCAGAAGAGTATAAATATCTTCATAGCGCTGCACTGGGACGAGCAATTGCAGATTGGAAGATAGGAATGAATGGAACAAGGGCGGTGACAGCATGGGCAAATGTAGCTTATGGACTAAACTTTAGTAAACAGGCAGTAGGGAGAGTTAAAACCCCCACTTTAGCACTTGTTGTATCAAGAGATGAAGAAATAGAAAAATTCATTCCAGAAAAATACTCAGAGCTATATGTAACTTTTCAAACGTCTTCTGGTGAATATAATGGCACTTATGTTGACAAAGAATTTAACAACGAAGGCTTCAATGAAGAACAAAAGAGGGCAAGAAAAAGCGATAGAATTTTCGATATGGATAAGGCAGAAAAAATTGTTAGTTCTTGTTTAAATAAGAAAGGTGTTATATCGGAAAAATCTAAAGAAAATAGGCAGTACTCGCCAGCCTTATTTGACCTAACCTCTTTACAGAGAGAGGCTAATAGTAGATTTGGATTTACAGCAAGCAATACATTAAAAATAGCCCAATCTTTGTATCAACCACTCTCTGGAGAAGGATATATAACTTATCCAAGGACCGGCTCACGAAGATTGCCAGATGATTATATACAAGAAATTGGTAAGCTCTTAAATAATCTTGGAGAGACAAAATATAAAAATTACTCAAAAACAATATTAGAAGAAAATCGCGTTAAAGCAGACAAAAGAATTTTTGATTCACAAGCTGTATCTGATCATTTCGCAATAATACCAACGCTTAATATTCCTGATCTAAACAAATTAAGAGAGCCACAATTTAAAATATATGATCTAATCGTTAAAAGATTCCTTGGGATTTTCTATCCCCCTACAATCACCAGAGAAACCGTCAGGGATACGGTAATAGAAGGGAATTTGTTTAGGACAAGTGGAAAAATTTTAATTGATAAGGGCTGGAGGGAAGTTCTCGATAGTAACATCGAAGATAAAATATTAAACAAAATAGAAGACAATGATACAGTTGAAGCAATTAGGATAGACAAAATAGATAAGGATACTGCACCTAAATCCAGATACACAGATTCAACATTGCTAAGAGCCATGGAGACGGCAGGAAAGGAAATAGAGGATGATGAACTAGCTCTAATTATGAAAAACAAAGGGATTGGCACTCCTGCAACCAGGGCCGTTATAATCGAAGATTTAATCGAAAGAGACAAGTATCTAATAAGAACTGAAGATGTAAATGGAAAAAAATGTATAGCATCTTCTATAAGGGGTAAGAAGCTTATAAAAGATTTAAAAATGCTAAAAATAGAGCAACTTACTTCAGCTAGCTTAACTGCTGAATGGGAGTCAAAACTAATAGAAATAGAAGAAAATAAATATTCTTATGAAGAGTTCATTCGTGAAATAGAAAACCTAAGAGATGAAATAATACAAAGAGCAAAAGATACAAGAGTCGACACGGATGAACATATAAGGCCTTTGGGGATAGATTGTCCTATTACAGGATTGCCTATGTATGAAACATTTAACCGATATACAACTGACAAACCTGAAGAATCAACCAATATAGGTAAAGTTTATTCCGGAAGACCAATTAGTCGAGATGAGGCGATAGAATTAATTAGATCATATGATGGAAATGTAGGAACAATCAATCTAACTGGATTTGTTAATAGGTTTGGTCAGGTTTTCGATGCACCATTGCAGTTCACAAAAGACATACCAAGATGCAAATTTCCCGAAGATTACTTTTCTGGAAGTAAAGAAGTAAATCTAGAAGAATTAGAACTTCTATGTGAATCTCCAGTTGTGGAATCAAAAGTTTATTATGATGAAGATTTTTATTACTTTGGGAAAGCAGGGAAAAATAGAATTGCAAGAAGAATACTGTCTCCATATTTGAACTCAGAAGACGAAGAAGAGAGAAAGAAAGATTCACTGCCAATAGACGAAGCAGAGAAACTTTTTAAAGATGGGAAGACATCGATACTGCAATTTAAAAGCAAAAGAAAGAATGCGAGAATGCCTTTTTTTAAAGCAAAACTATATTTAGATTCAAAATTCAGCCCAAAGTGGGAAATGACTCAAAGAAAAACTAAGAAAACTAGAAAATCTGCCAAATCAGTTCAATAGATACATAGGGATGATATAATCTTCATATGTTCGAAAAAATTACCGACAAAATAACTAGTTCATTTAAAAGACTTAGGGGGCATAGCGTCCTAACTAACGAGAATATAGACGACGTGCTTAAAGAAATACGACTCAGTCTATTAGAAGCTGATGTGAACTATAAAGTTGTAAAATCTTTAATCGATTCCATTAAGGAAGCTTCCATTGGACAAGAAGTTCTAAAGAGCGTATCGCCAGGAGAGCAGTTCACAAAAATTTTTAATGATGAATTAGTTAAAATCTTGGGTTCTAAAACTGAACATTTAAACATAAAAGTATCACCACCCGCTGTAATAATGATGGTAGGGCTCCAAGGGTCCGGTAAGACAACAACGGCAGCAAAATTATCTAAATATTTAAAAGAAAAAGAAAAACGAAATCCCTGTATGGTATCCGCAGATGTATACAGGCCAGCTGCTATTGAACAACTTAAGATTTTATCAAATCAGGTGAATGCGGGTTTTATCGAAAATTCATCGGACGATGTAGTTCAAATTTGCAAAGATGCTTTTGAATCAGCTTACAATAAAGGTTACGACGTTTTAATTATTGATACCGCTGGTCGGCTTCAAATCGATGACGACATGATTCAAGAGCTCAAAACTATAAAATCCAAAGTATCAGTTCACGAAACCCTCTTAATCATCGACTCAATGCTTGGACAAGAAGCTGTCAACGTTGCTAAAACTTTTAATGACGAAGTAGGTATTGATGGTATTGCATTAACTAAACTAGATGGTGATGCTAGAGGTGGTGCAGCATTATCGGCAAAATTTATAACTGGCAAACCGATAAAATTGTACGGCTCAGGAGAAAAGATGGATATGCTTGATATTTTTCATCCTGATAGAATGGCATCAAGGATACTGGGCATGGGGGATGTCGTATCCCTTGTTGAAAAAACATCCGCTACTATGGATGAAAAACAAGCGGAAGAGTTTTCCGATAAACTTGAAAAAAGTGATTTCAACTTAAACGATTTTAAAGACGCAATAAAATCTATGAACAAGCTAGGATCTTTAAAAAGTACGTTGTCAATGATACCAGGTCTTGGAAATCTATCTCAAGATGAAACCGCGATGGAACAAGCACGTATGGAAATGAAAAAAACTGTTGCAATTATTGACTCAATGACAACAAAGGAAAGGGACAATCATACACTACTTGATGGAAGTAGGAGAAAAAGAATAGCCACAGGCAGTGGGACATCAGTACAGGATATCAACAAATTAATTAAGAAATTCTTGCAAATGAGAAAAATGTCTAAAAATCTTGGTAAAATGAAAAAAAATCCAAAAAACCTGTTGAATTTTAATTAATATTACTCATTATTAAGGGACAGAGGATTTATGTTAAAAATAAGACTTGCACGTTTGGGAAGAAAAAAACGACCCTTTTATAGAATTGTGGCAACCGATTCACGCTCCCCTAGAGACGGAAAATTTCTAGAGATTCTTGGAACATATGACCCATTAAAAGAGCCTAGCGAAATATCTTTCAATAAAGAGAAGATAGATGGCTGGGTAAACAAGGGCGCGCAACTAAGCAATAGAGTTCAAAAAATTATTGATCCAGAAAAATATTCTGAACTCATAAAAGACAAACCTAAGAAAGCTCCTAAGAAGGTTTCTCCTAAAGTGGAAGCTCCAAAAGAAGAGACTAAAGCTGAAGAGGCTCCAAAAGAAGAGACTAAAGCTGAAGAGGCTCCAAAAGAAGAGACTAAAGCCGAA